>NZ_BAAAIZ010000020.1:33940-55812 GCF_039526425.1 Streptomyces thermospinosisporus | reverse complement strand
GCCGCGACCAGCGCCGCCGCGCCCGCCGCCGACGCCAATGCGGCCAGCACCCGGGCCGCCGCCGGCAGCGGCAGGGCCCGCGCCACGACGGCCACCGCCACCGCGCCCGCCCCGGCCGTCACCGCTGCCGTGTCCGCCGCGAGGTACCCGGACGCCACGATCGCCAGCGCCGCCGCCGCGACCGTGGCCGTCAGCCCGTACATCCGCTCGTCCGGGTCCGCGTGCGACCTCAGCTGGAGCACCAGCGACAGCAGCACCCAGACCCCGAGCGTGCCCAGGATCGCGGCGGGCGACCGGTCCGTGGCCAGCAGGGCCACGTCCGCCACCAGGGCGCCGAGGAACCCGAGGGCGATGCCCTGCCGGGCCGGCCACATGCCGTTCAGCCGGAACCAGCCCGCGGCCGTGACGCCCTGGAGGATCACCAGGGGCACCAGCAGCGCCAACGTGCCGAGCGCCGCGCCCCCGGCCAGCAGCAGGCCCAGGGCGGCGGTCAGCAGTGCCGGCTGCATCCCGGGCTCGATGATCGGCGAGCGCCCCTCGGCGCGGGCCCGCTGGGCGTCGGTGATCCGGGGGTTCCCGGCGAGCGTCGCGGGACCGTACTCGGGCACGGCGCCCACGGCAGCGGGAGCCGGAGCCCCCGGAGCCGGAGCCGTGGCGGCCGGGGCTGCCGCGGCGGCCGGTGCGGGAGCGCCACCGGGGGGCGGGAACGCCGCCCCGCCGGGCGCGGGCATCGGCCCGGGCCGTGCCGGGTCCTGCGGCGGCAGATACGCGGTCTCCTCCGCGGCGGCGGCCGGAACCGGCGGCTGGACGGACGTCTCCCAGGTCTGCCCCTGCCACTGCTGGGTGTGCCCCTGCTCGGCCCCGGGGTCGTCGTACCCCGGCCAGGCGCTCTGCCCTTGAGCCTGCCCCTGCCCCTGCCATGAGCCGTGGCCCTGGGAGGGCTGCGCCGGGTAGGAGTGTCCCGGGTGAGCCTGCCCCTGGTAGCTCTGGCCCTGACCCTGGCTCTGGTAGGGCTGCCCGTCGTACCGCTGTCCCTCGTACGGCTGGTTCGTCATCGCTCCGCTCACCCTCCCGCGAACGGCGGGAGCACCTCGACCGTGCCGCCCTCGGCCAGCCGTACCGTCTCGTGCGGGCGCTGCCCCGCGGGGTCACCGTCGATGAGGAACGAGCACCGCTGCAGCACACGCGTCAGCTCGCCCGGATGCCGTTCGCGCACCGCGTCGAGCGCCTCGGCGAGCGTAGCCGCCTCGTACGGCTCCTCGGCCACCCCGGCCGCGGCCTTGGCTGCGGCCCAGTACCGCACCGTGACCTTTGCCATCTGCTGGTCCCAATCCCTTGACGGTGAACACCGTCAGGCTAGCCCGCCCGGCCGGCCGCCCAGTGCCCGATCCGGTGCAGCAGTTCCTCGGGCGCCGCGTTCTCGGCGTGCCCCATCTCCGGCTCCAGCCACAGTTCACCGTGGTCACCCGCCGCCTCGGCCAGCATCCGGGGGTGGTCCAGCGGGAAGTAGCCGTCGCGCTCGCCGTGCACGATCAGCAGCGGCGTGGGCGCGATCCTGGGCACGGCCTCCACCGGGGACAGCGGCACCGGGTCCCACCGGCGCCGGTGGATGCGGGTGCGCAGCCCGTACCGGCCCACCAGCCGCCCGGCCGGACGGGTCACCAGCCAGTGCAGCCGCCGCATCGGGGCGGTCCCCCGGTAGAACCAGCGCGCGGGCGCGCTCACCGAGACCACGGCGTCCGGGCCGCCGTCCAGCGCCGCGTGCCGCAGCACCACCGAGCCGCCCATGGAGAACCCGACCGTGGCCACGCGGCTGTGCCCCAGCTCCCGCACCCAGGCGACCACCGCCGCCAGGTCCAGCACCTCGCGGTCCCCGACGGTGGACAGCCCGCCCGAGGCCCCGTGCCCGCGGAAGGAGAACGTCGCCACGGCCCCGTGCCGCGCGAGGGCCCGCGCCACCCGGCGCACGTGCGGCCGGTCCGCGTCCCCGGTGAACCCGTGGGCGACGACGAACGCCAGGTCACGAGCGCCGGCTCCGGGCTCGTACCGGGCGTCGATCGACACACCGTCCGCCGTCCGCAGAAACGTACGGACGGGCGCCCCGGTCAGGGATCCGCCCGACGTCTCAGCATGCGGACGATGGGTGGAACGCGCCACATGACCTGCCCGATCGGTGCTCATGTCGGCTATTCTCGTGCGAAGAGGACTCGGGCAGCGAAGCCCCCGGGTCCTTTTGTGCTTTCGGAGCGTTGTATACGACGTGTACGACTCGGGCCTCGATCGCACGCAGCAGTGCCGCAAACGTCCTGGAAGGGACCGAGGAGGACCAGACGTTATGGGCGAGCGAACCGTGCACCACCATAGGACGACCCGAGCGGGTGAGACGCGATGAGCTCACTTCTGCTCCTGACCAACGCCCTCCAGCCGTCGACGGAGGTGCTCCCCGCCCTCGGCCTGCTGCTGCACAACGTACGGGTGGCCCCCGCGGAGGGCCCGGCCCTCGTCGACACCCCCGGCGCGGACGTCATCCTCATCGACGGCCGCCGCGACCTCCCCCAGGTGCGCAGCCTGTGCCAGCTGCTGCGCTCCACCGGACCCGGCTGCCCCCTCATCCTCGTCGTGACCGAGGGCGGCCTGGCCGCCGTCACCGCGGACTGGGGCATCGACGACGTCCTCCTCGACACCGCCGGCCCCGCCGAGGTGGAGGCGCGCCTGCGGCTGGCCATGGGCCGCCAGCAGATCGGCAACGACGACTCCCCCATGGAGATCCGCAACGGCGATCTCTCGGTGGACGAGGCGACCTACTCCGCCAAGCTCAAGGGCAGGGTCCTCGACCTGACCTTCAAGGAGTTCGAACTGCTCAAGTACCTGGCCCAGCACCCCGGCCGGGTCTTCACCCGCGCCCAGCTGCTGCAGGAGGTGTGGGGCTACGACTACTTCGGCGGCACCCGCACCGTCGACGTGCACGTACGGCGGCTGCGCGCCAAGCTCGGCCCCGAGCACGAGTCGCTGATCGGCACCGTGCGCAACGTCGGGTACCGGTTCGTCGCCCCGGAGAAGGTCGAGCGCGCCGCCGAGGAGGCCAAGGCCGCGGCCGAGCGCGAGAAGACCGGGAACGCCGGGAACCCCGGGAACCGCGGCAACGCGGACTCGGGCGCCGCGTCCGCCGCGGGCGCCGCCCCGGTGCACACCAAGGCGTGAGCGAGGAAGCGTGCCGCACATAACCTCCCGTACGCCCTGCCCAGAACGGGTATATCCGCGTAGACTCCGCGCGTGGCCAAGGTGACTAGGGATGACGTGGCGCGGCTGGCGGGTACTTCCACCGCCGTCGTCAGCTACGTCATCAACAACGGACCCCGGCCGGTCGCCCCGGCCACGCGGGAGCGCGTGCTCGCCGCGATCAAGGAGCTGGGGTACCGGCCCGACCGCGTCGCGCAGGCGATGGCGTCGCGCCGGACGGACCTCATAGGCCTGATCGTGCCGGACGCGCGCCAGCCCTTCTTCGGGGAGATGGCGCACGCGGTCGAGCAGGCGGCGTCCGAGCGCGGGAAGATGGTGCTCGTCGGCAACTCCGACTACATCGGCGAGCGCGAGGTCCACTATCTGCGCGCCTTCCTCGGGATGCGCGTCTCCGGTCTGATCCTGGTCAGCCACGCGCTCAACGACCTGGCCGCCGCGGAGATCGACGCCTGGGACGCCCGGGTCGTGCTGCTGCACGAGCGCCCCGAGGCCATCGACGACGTCGCCGTCGTCACCGACGACCTCGGCGGCGCCCAGCTCGCCGTACGCCACCTGCTGGAGCACGGCTACGAGTACGTCGCCTGTGTCGGCGGCACCGCGGACACCCCCGCCGTCGGCGACCCGGTCTCCGACCACGTCGAGGGCTGGCGGCGCGCCATGGAGGAGGCCGGCGTCTCCACCGAGGGCCGGCTCTTCGAGGCCCCCTACAACCGGTACGACGCCTACGAGGTCGGCCTGGAGATCCTCTCCGGCCCGCGGCGGCCGCCCGCGATCTTCTGCTCCACCGATGACCAGGCGATCGGCCTGCTGCGCGCGGCGCGCGAGCTGCGCATCGACGTGCCCGGTGAGCTCGCCGTGGCCGGCTTCGACGACATCAAGGAGGCGGCGCTCACCGACCCGCCGCTGACGACGGTGGCCTCCGACCGCTCGGCGATGGCCCGTGCGGCGGTCGACCTGGTGCTCGACGACGGTCTGCGGGTGGCCGGGGCGCGTCGGGAGCGGCTGAAGGTGTTCCCGTCCCGGCTGGTGGTGCGCCGGTCCTGCGGCTGCGGCTGATCTCGGTACGGGACTGCGGCTGCGGCTGATCTCGGTACGGGACTGCGGCTGCGGCTGATCCCGGTACGGGACTGCGGCTGCGGCTGATCCCGGTACCGGACTGCGGCTGCGGCTGAGCCCGGTACCGGACTGCGGCTGCGGCTGAGCCCGGTACCGGACTGCGGCTGCGGCTGAGCCCGGTACCGGACTGCGGCTGCGGCTGAGCCCGGTACCGGACTGCGGCTGACCTCGGCGACGGCCCATGTCGAAGGCGCGCCCTGGGAATCGAAGGCGCGTCTTTACATCGGACATACGCCCTTCTGTCGCACTTCTCAAGTCGTCCTCAGACTGCTCTCATCGTCGGGCGCGACGCTCAGTGCCATGACGGACTACTCCTCTCCTGTGCATCCCGGCAGTCCCGTGAACACCGGCAGTCCCGTGAACCCCGAGTGGCCGCCGCCTCCGGCGTTCCCGCCCGGCCGGACAGGTCAGTTCGATCATCCAGGTGAGCCCGGACCGTCCGGTCAGCCCGTGCGGCCGCGCCGGAAGCGCGCCCGCGGTCCGGTCTCCCTGCTCGCCGCCGTGGCGGTCGTCGCGGCGGCCGTCGGCGGGGGTACCGCCTACGGCATCCAGGAGCTCACCGGCACCGACACCGTCGCCTCCAGCTCCACCAGCACCCATGTGGTGCCGTCGAGCCAGAAGGGCACCGTGGCCGGCGTGGCCAAGGCGGTCAGCCCGAGCATCGTCGAGATCAAGGCCGCGACGGACGCGGGCACCTCCACCGGCTCCGGCGTGATCATCACCGGCGACGGCGAGATCGTCACCAACAACCATGTGATCGCCGGCGCCTCCTCGATCCAGGTGCGCACCAGCGACGGCAAGACCTACGAGGCGGAGGTCGTCGGCACCGACAGCTCCAAGGACCTCGCGCTGATCAAGCTGAAGGACGCCTCGGGTCTGCAGGCGGCGACCCTCGGCAACTCCGACGGCGTGCAGGTCGGCGACCAGGTCGTGGCGATCGGCTCGCCGGAGGGTCTGACCGGCACCGTGACCAGCGGCATCGTCTCCGCCATCGACCGGGACGTCACCGTGTCCAAGGACGACAGCCAGGGGCAGCAGCAGTGGCAGCAGGGCGACGGCTGGCCGTTCGAGTTCGGCGGCCGGGAGTTCAACGGCGACACCGGCCGGTCCACGACGACCTACAAGGCCATCCAGACCGACGCGTCCCTCAACCCCGGCAACTCCGGCGGCGCGCTGATCGACATGAACGGCAACATCATCGGGATCAACTCGGCGATGTACTCGGCGAAGGGCGTGGACTCCTCCGCCGCGGGCAGCGTGGGCCTGGGCTTCGCCATCCCGATCAACACGGTGAAGGCGGACCTGGCGAAGCTGCGCGCGGGCGCGATGGACTGAGGTCACGGACTGAGGGACCGAAGAGATCGCAGAAGCCCTCGCAGAAGGCCACGCAGAAGGCCTCGGCACAAGGCCTCGGCAGAAGGCGTCGGCAGAAGGCGTCGCGGGCCGGGAGCCCACCGCCGAGGCGGCCCCGCACCCCCGCGTGCGAGGCTCGTGCGAGGCTGAAGACCTCGAGTCTGGCACCTTTGGAACGTCGTCCTACGAGCGAGGAACCCGAGCCATGAGCCCCCTGTCGTCCGCTCCGTCCGCCGCCACGGAAGGCGACCGTGCCCCCCAGCGCATCCTGATCGTCGACGACGAGCCGGCGGTCCGCGAGGCGCTCCAGCGCAGCCTGGCCTTCGAGGGGTACGACACGGAGGTCGCCGTGGACGGCGCGGACGCCCTGGAGAAGGCGGCGGCGTACCGGCCCGACCTGGTGGTCCTCGACATCCAGATGCCGCGCATGGACGGCCTGACCGCCGCCCGCCGCATCCGGGGCTCCGGCGACACCACGCCCATCCTGATGCTGACCGCCCGGGACACGGTCGGGGACCGGGTGACCGGGCTGGACGCGGGCGCCGACGACTACCTGGTCAAGCCGTTCGAGCTGGACGAGCTGTTCGCCCGGATCCGGGCGCTGCTGCGCCGCAGCTCGTACGCGGCCGCGGTGGCCGCCTCGGCCGACACCGGTGATGTGCTGACCTTCGCCGACCTGCGCATGAACCTGGCGACGCGGGAGGTGACCCGGGGCGACAGGCAGGTGGAGCTGACCCGCACCGAGTTCAGCCTGCTGGAGATGTTCATGGCGCACCCGCGCCAGGTGCTCACCCGGGAGCAGATCCTCAAGGCGGTCTGGGGCTTCGACTTCGAGCCGTCCTCCAACTCCCTCGACGTGTATGTGATGTACCTGCGCCGCAAGACCGAGGCGGGCGGCGAGCCGCGCCTGGTGCACACGGTCCGGGGCGTGGGCTATGTCCTGCGGCAGGGCGGCACGGAGTGAGCAGGCTCGTACGCCGGTTCCGCACGCTGCCGATCCGGGCGCGGCTGGCGCTGCTGGTGGCGGCGGCGGTGGCGTTCGCGGTGGCGGCGGTCTCGGTGACCTGCTGGTTCATCGTGCAGGGCAAGCTGTACGGGGAGCTGGACGAGGACCTTCAGGCGTCGGTGCCGCGGGCCCTGCCGGTCAGCCAGGTGCGCACCACCCTCGACGCCTGCCCTCAGTCCCCGTCGGAGAGCCTCCCCTTCGGCGCCCGCGTCAACGGCTACGCCCAGATCGTGTACGCCGACGGCAGGGCCTGCCTGATCGGCAACTCGGCGGCGCTGGTGAAGGTGACGGACGACGACCGGGCCGTGGCCCGCGACCCGGTGACCGGCGAGGGCTCCATCCGCAACGGCACCGACAGCGAGGGCAACCGGGTGCGGGTCCTCACCACGGCGCTGTCCGTGGAGGACCCGGACGCCGGCCGCTACACCGCCGACGACCTCGCCCTGCTCATCGCCGTCCCGCTCGACAGCACCCGCTCTACCCTCAACGAGCTGGCCCTGCTGCTGCTCCTGGTCTCCGGGGTCGGCGTGCTCGGCTCGTCCGCCGCCGGCCTCGCCGTGGCCCGCGCCGGACTCCGCCCCGTCGACAAGCTCACCGAGGCGGTGGAGCACGTGGCCCGCACCGAGGACCTCGACATCCGCATCCCCGTGGAGGACGAGTCGGAGGACGAGATCGCCCGCCTCTCCCGCTCCTTCAACTCCATGACCTCCGCCCTCGCCAGCTCCCGCGACCTGCAGCAGCAGCTGATCGCCGACGCCGGCCACGAGCTGCGCACCCCGCTGACCTCGCTGCGCACCAACATCGAACTCCTCACCCGCAGCGAGGAGACCGGCCGCCCCCTCCCCGCGGCCGACCGCAAGGCGCTGCTCGCCTCCGTCAAGGCGCAGATGACCGAACTCGCCGCCCTCATCGGCGACTTGCAGGAACTCTCCCGCCCCGACGTGGGCCAGCACTCCCCCCGCACCCAGATCGTCGCCTGGCAGGACGTCGTCGACTCCGCCATCGGCCGCGCCCGGCTGCGCGGCCCCGAACTGACCATCACCGCGGACCTGAACCCCTGGTACGTCCGCGCCGAGCCCGCCGCGCTGGAGCGCGCCGTGGTCAACATCCTCGACAACGCGGTGAAGTTCAGCCCCGAGGGCGGCACCATCGACGTCCGCCTCGCCGACGGCGTCCTCACGGTCCGCGACCACGGCCCCGGCATTCCCGCCGACGAACTCCCGCACGTCTTCGACCGCTTCTGGCGCTCCCCCAGCGCCCGCGCCCTCCCCGGCTCCGGCCTCGGCCTGTCCATCGTCGCCCGCACCGTCCGCCAGGCAGGCGGCGAGGTCACCCTGACCCCGGCCCCCGACGGCGGCACCATCGCCACCATCCGCCTCCCGGGGGCGCCTGCCCCGCCTCCGGCGGAGACGCCGTAGTCATCCGGCGGGCCGCTGTTCGCCCCGCGCGCTCATCAGCTCGCGCAAGCGGGCCCACGCACCGGGGTCCGTTCCGTCGCCCAGCCGGTGGTGGCGTACCGCCTCGTCCGCGTCGGCGACGCTGAACGTGGCGGGGACCGGCGGTGGTTCGAGGCGGGCGGGGACCGTGAGGTCGCGGCGGGCGGACCGCTGACAGGTCAGCAGGCTGACCAGCCCGTGCTCGGCGTGCAGCTCGGCCGCCAGCTGCTCGATCCGCTCGAGCGGCACGCTCTCGTCGGCGTCGTAGCCGAAGGTGACGGTGATGTCCTCCTCGACGCCCGCGGTCGTCCGCAGCACCCTCACAGTGGCCAGGGCCGGACGGTCGGGCCGCCCCACGGCGATCAGCCATGTCGGGCGAGGCGCGCGGGCACGGGCCAGGTCGGTCAGCTCACGGGTCGACCAGGGGAGGTTGACGGGTTCTGCCGTGCTCCACCCGGCGGGCTCCGCACCGGTCAGCCGGCGGAACACCGCTTCGAGCGCGCGGCCGAGCACGAGATCCACATCGGGCGCGTGGCAGGTCCGCAGGGTGAGGACGAACTGCCGGTCACCGGTGTCGGGAGCAGGGGTGAACGCCTGCGCGACCGTGGTCCTGCCGCGTTCGTCCCGTACGGGCGAGAAGGATCCGTCCTTCCAGTGAAGTACGGCGCCGGACAGGCCGTCGTAGTAGCCGTGCTCCGGGTCCTGGACCACCCAGCGGTTCGGTACGCCTTGCAGGGCCGTGCGCGTGGCCAGGGTGAGGCGGGCGGTGGGCGGGGTGACGATCTGCAGGGCACGGTCGCTCTCGGTCGCCAGGCGCAGGGCGTCGGAGAGCCAGGTGGTCATGGGGACCAGGGGCCGCTCCTGGATGACCACGGCCGCGGCGGAGGTGAGGACGTCGACGGCGGGCGTCCCCGTGGCGGGCACGGGAACCGCCGAGATGCCGGTCGTGAGGGGCACGACCTCGGTGGTGGCGGCCTCCGGCGGCCAGACCGCGCCGTCGAGCACGGCGGCCAGACGCCCGGCGAAGGAACCCGCGAGCCGTCCCGCTTCGGCGACGGCGGTGGAGGCGCGGGCCTCGGTCCACCACACGGGCCCGTCGTGCCCGGTGGCGCCGAGCAGACGCTCGGTCTCGCCGGGGACCTGGACCAGGACGGGTGTCTCGACGGACACCAGCGGACGGCCGTCGGGGGCGCAGAGCTGCACGACCGCGCCGTCGGCCAGGGTGCTGATCCCGAGATCGGGTCCGCCCGCGTAGAGCCCGGCCAGCAGAGTGGGCAGGTCCGGCATCTTCGGTGTGAGCGCGATGACGTCCTTGGTCACGGGGCCTCCTCCGTGGCCAGCGCGGTCTGGATGAGCTGGTGGGGGCGGCCGCGGCGGACCAGGGTGCCGCGTCCCGGAGGCTGCTGGGTGGCGTACAGGCCGGGAAACAGCTGCCCCTCGGTGCGGTCGCCGGTCATGACGAGCGCCGCCGTCCCCGTCTCGCGCAGCGTGGTCAGCAGCGGCTCGTACAGCGCGCGGGACGCGCCGGCGGCACGGCGGGCGACGACGAAGTGCAAGCCGATGTCCTGGGCGGAGGAGACGTACGGCAGGAAGGGCGACAGCGGCTGCCGGCCCGCAGTGGTGAGGATGTCGTAGTCGTCGACCAGGATGACGATGCGGGGCCCCTCGAAGGAGGGTTCCGCGCTCGGTGGGGCGTCCGGGTCGGCGGTCTCCGGGATGCGCTTCTCCAGTTCGGCGGCGATGCCGGTGGACAGGGCGGCGGCGAGCTTGGCGTTGTGGGCGTAGCCGCCGCGGTAGGGCTCGGGGACCGCGCCGCGCAGACCGCGCCGGGGGTCGAACACGCCGAAGACGAGTTCCTTGTCGGAGTACCTCCGGACGAGCTGTGCGGCGATCAGCTGGAGCAGGTTGGTCTTGCCGCATTCGTTGTCGCCGAGGATCAGCAGATGCTGGTCGGTGCCGAACAGGTCGAGCAGCACGGGTGCGAGATGGTCCTGGTCCACGCCGATCGGTACGGCCCCGGGCACGGCTGCAGGTGTCGGCAGCTTGGTGAGGGGCAGCCGGGTGGGCAACACCCGTACGGGCGCGGCGACCTCACCGTGCCAGGCGGCGCGCACAGTGCGGGCGGCGCGTTCCAGGGCCGGGCCGGCATCGTCCGTCCTGGCCCGGGAGTCGATGCGGGGGAGCGCGACCTGCGCGAACAGCTTGCCGTCCGTCAGAGCCCGGCCCGGTGTGCCGGCGTCCAGGGTCTCGGACAGTTTGCGGTCGACGGTGGAGTCGGCGGGGTCGTTGAGGCGGAGCTCGATGCGGGTGCCGAACATCGACTGGGTGGCGATGCGGACGTCGTTCCAGCGCAGCATGCCCGCCACGACGTGGATGCCGTAGCCGCCGCCGCGCTTGAGGAGATCGGCGATCGGGTCGTCGAGATCGGCGAACTCGTCGCGCAGGGCACCGAATCCGTCGACGAGCAGGACGACGTCGGTCGAGCCCGCCTCGGGCAGCTCTCCTTGGGCGCGCAGCCGGCGGAACCGGTCCACGGAGTCGATGCCGTGCTCGCGGAACAGTTCCTCGCGCCGGGCCAGCAGGGCGCGCACCTCGGCGACCGTACGGGCGGCGCGCTCATGGTCCGCGCGTCCCGCGATCCCGCCGACGTGCGGCAGTTCGGCCAGCGCGGCCAGGCCGCCACCAGCCAGATCGAGGCCGTAGACGGCGATGTCGTGCGGCGTGTGGGTGAGCGCCAGGGAGAGCGTGAGGGTGCGCAGCAGGGTCGTCTTGCCGGACTGCGGGCCGCCGATGACGGCGATGTGACCGCCGGCCACGGTCAGGTCGAGCAGCCAGGGCTCCTGCCACTGGCGAGCCGGATCGTCGAGGGTGCCGAGCGGAACCCGCAGACCGCCCTCCGCGCGGTCGAGACGCAGCCCCCGGGGTCCTGCCCGCAGGGGACCGGCCACCTGATCGAGAGTCGTGGCGTCGGGCAGCGGGGGAAGCCAGATGCGGCGCGCCGGCGGAGCCGCGACGGCCAGCTGGTCGACCATGACGGACAGCACCGTGGGCCCCGTCTCACGTACGGCGACCACGGGTTCCTCTTCGGAAGCCGCCGGATCCTCGGGGGCGCTGTACGCCGGATACGGCAGGACGGACGGCTCGTCGGCCGAGTCGTCGCGCAGACTCGGGCCACGGTACGCGCCGGAGACATAGCCGGCCTTGAAGCGCTCGTACGTCGAGGTGTCGACCTTCAGATAGCCGAAGCCCGGAAGCGGCGGCAGATGGAAGGCGTCGGTGGTGTCGAGGACCGTGCGGGACTCGTCGGCGGAGAAGGTGCGCAGGCCCAGCCGGTACGACAGATACGTGTCCAGGCCCTTGAGTTTGCCGCCCTCGATGCGCTGGCTGGACAGCAGCAGGTGGACGCCGATCGACCGGCCGATGCGGCCGATGGACAGGAACAGGTCGATGAAGTCCGGTTTGGCGGTGATGAGCTCGCCGAACTCGTCGATGACCACGAACAGGTGCGGCAGGGGCTCCAGATCGGGGCGGTCCGTGGCCCGCAGGGTGGCGTAGTGGCCGATGTCGGCGACGTTCCCCGCGTCCTTGAGGACCTGCTGGCGGCGCTTGACCTCACCGGCGAGGCTGGAGTGGACGCGTTCGACGAGACCGGCCTGATTCTCCAGGTTGGTGATCACGCCTGCCACGTGCGGGAGTCCGGCGAACGGCGCGAAGGTGGCGCCGCCCTTGTAGTCGACCAGAACCAGCGCCAGATCCTCCGGCGAGTGGGTGGCGGCGAGGGCGAGGACCAGGGTGCGCAGCAGTTCGCTCTTGCCGGATCCGGTGGCACCGACGCACAGCCCGTGCGGGCCCATGCCGAGCTGGGCCGACTCCTTCAGGTCGAGCAGCACCGGCTCGTGCCGGTCGGTGAGTCCGATGGGGACGCGCAGGAAGTCGCGCTCGCCGCGCGGCGCCCACAGGCGGGTGAGGTCGAGCGCGGCAGGGTCCTCGATGCCGAGGAGCGCGGGAAAGTCGACCGGTCCGGACACGGGGGCACCGTCGGCCGCGGACTCGGCGGACAGGCGCAGCGGGGCGAGCAGGCGGGCGATGCCCTCGGCTCCGGCGGCGGTGACGGCGTCGGCCGTTCCGTGCGCCGGCGGGGTGTCCGCAGCCCGCAGATCGTCGACGGTGATCCGGTCGCCGTCGACGGTGATCCGCACCGAGACCTGGTCGGGCTCGTGCACCTGCTGCTCGAGCAGATGCAGCACGGTGACGCCCATCGCCGCGGGCCCGATCGCCGCGTCCGGGAGCGGCAGCTCCGATGCGTTCTCGCCGAAGCGGTCACTGACGACCAGGAGCCGGCCGGTGAGCCGTGACGCCTCCGGCCCCGCCAGGCCGCGGCGGACCTCCGCGGCGTACGCCGCGCGCTGCCGCAGGTCCTGCTCACACAGACGGGCCAGTTGCGGAAGGCCGGGAACGATACGGCGGGCCGGAACGGGACCGTCGTAGGCGTGCGCGTCGAGAACATGGGGCAGCCACTTCGCCCAGGACCACTCGGCCTCGTCGGCGGTGGCCACAGCGATGGCCACGTCGTCCGGGGCGTGCGTCACGGCGGTCTGCGTCAGCAGAGCTCGCGCTACGCGAAGCACACCGGCACGGTCCCCGACGACGCTGACGTTGCCGGCGCGGTCCAGCGGCACGGTGAGGGGAAAGTCCGTGACGGTGGCGAAGCGGCGCTGCAGAGCCCGGGCTTCGTTCAGCATGAACGGGTCCGGCGGGGTGAGCACTCCCCCGGAGCTGTTCTGTCCGATCAGCAGTTCCTGGGCGGGCACGTCCCCGGTGCCGGCCCGTACGCACAGGAAGTCGGGGTCCGGCCGCCGCCGCTCCCACAGCCGGGCCGGGTCCCGGAGGAGGTCGTACAGGGCCTCGGGCGGCGGGTTCAGCTCGCGGGCCCGGCGGCGCCGGTCCCGCTCGGCGCCGGTGAGTTCCTCGCGCAGTTCCTCCAGGTACTCCAGATACCGCTCCCGCTGCACACGCCGGGTGCGTTGCGCCTTGCCGCGCTGGGACAGGAACAGCGTCAGGGCACCGAAGAGCGCGGCGACCAGCACCACGGCGCCGATGATCGCGAACCGGCTGTTGCGGATCACCGTCATGAGGACCACGGAGCTGACGACGCCGGCCATCGGCAGAAGCGCGGTGACCGCGCTGCCGACCTTGCCCTCGGGCAGGTTGGGCGGAGGCTCTATCGTGCGCGTCTCCGTGGCGGTGAGCGGCCGGGTGGAGCGTGCCGGCCGATGGATCACCTGCTGGGTCATCGCACTCTCACCGCCCGCCGCATCGCCTCGGCCGCGAGGCGTACGGCCGCGTCCCGCGTGCTCCGGGCCAGCAAGTCGGTGTGGATGGGGCCTCCCTGGGCGAGATGACGGTCGTAGGGCAGGGCGACGACGGGTACACCGGGTTCGCGCAGATGGGCTGCCGCGGCCTTGGCGTCGAGCGTGGCGTCGGGCGTGTTGGCGCTGAGGGCGACAACGGTCGTGGCCAGCGCGGAGTGCGGCAACTGAGCCAGCCAGTCGAGCACTTGCCTCGTACCGTGCACACCTTCCGCGGTCCTGGGGGCGACGACGACCCGGGCGTGGGCGGTGTCCATCGCCGTACGCGCCACTTCGCCGGGCAGGGTCTCGCAGTCCACGACGGTGACCGCGAAGTACCGCCGCAGTGCGAGGGTCACGGTCCGGTAGGTGGGCACGTCCAGGGGTGCGCCCACTCGTCCCTGGCTCGCGGGCAGCAGCCAGCCGCCGTCGGCGACGGGCACCAGATATCCGGTGACGTCGGTGAGTTGCATGCTCGGCGTGAGGATCCGGGCGAGGTCGGCGCAGGACCAGCGCACCGTCTCGGCCCCCATCCGCACCGGAAGGGTGCCCAGGGCCGCATCGGCCTCCAGGGTGAGAACGGGATCGTGCCGGTAGTGGTTGAGCGTGCGTCCGAGCAGCGCGGACACGGTGGACTTGCCGGCCCCTCCGCGAATCGAGGTGACGGCCACGACGCGACCGGTCGTCACCGGCTGCTGCAACTCCTGTGCCAGCCGGGTCTGTTCGGCGACCTCCTGTCCGGCAGAGGCGGTGAGCCGGCGCAGCCCGGCACCGGCACGGCGCGCGACGGTGTCGCCGTGCTGGGGGCGGCCGAGGGCGATGGCGAGGCGGGGGTCGATGATGGGGAGGCTCTCCGGCGGCGCCACGGGTTTGCGGGGCTCGCCCGGTTGACGGAGCACCGGCGCGGCGGGGACCCGCGGCTGCTCCACGGGGGCAGGCGCGGGCTCGGCATCGGATCGGGGCGCATCAGCCGCCTGCTGGTCCCCGACCAGTTCACGCAGCAGGTCCTGCTGCCAGTCACCGGCCCCGGTCATCCCATCCCCCTCGCACTCGCACCTACGCGAAGGTGCCGAGCAGCCGCCCGTACACCCCGAAGACGCCGATCACCAGCGGGAACAGGGAGATCACGGCCGCCGACTCCAGCACGTCCCCCACCTTGCGCAGCCGTACCCGCACATGTTCGGCGGGTTCGACGGCGAGGACGACGAGCGGCAGCACGGCAAGCGCGGCGAGCAGCGCCACGGGGGCGGCGGCCGTCGCGGCATGCTCGAGCCAGACGACGACGAGCCGCAGCAGGACGACGGCGGAGGCTCCGAGGAGGACGACGACCTCGGCGGTGAGCGGGAAGGCCCGGGCGCGCAGCGCGAGCACGAGCAGCAGGACGACACCCAGCGGCACCGTCCAGGCGGTGGCCGTGCGCAGAGCGAGCACTCCGGCGGCGGCGGCGGAGACGCCTAGCGTGACAGTGGCCAGGACCAGGCCCCGATGGGTGACGGCGAGTGCGGTGCCCACCGCGTAGCGGCTCACCGACGCACCGCCCGTGCGCCGGTCGTCCAGGCCGGTCAGCCCCGACACGGTCATCGCCAGCCGTGGCAGCACGCCGAGGAGCACGACGGAGAGGCCGGCGAGCAGCGCCCCGACGCGGGTCTGCTGCACCTCGGTGGTGGCCCCGCCCTGGACTCCGATCACCACCTCCCACACGATCAGACACCCGGCGAGAGTTCCCGCACCGATCAGCCCGGCACGACCCAACGGCGTGCACCAGGCGGCGAGCAGCAACGGGACGACCACGGCGGCACCGACGGCGGCGAGACGCACGGCAGCGGAGAAGTCGTGGGCGTCGGCCGCGGTCCACGCGCCGAGCACACCGAGCGCGCCGGAGGTGAAGAGGCCGGTGGCCGCGAGCCCGGTCTTCTCCAGCCGCCCGCACAGCACACCCGCCAGCGCACACGCGACGGCGGCCACGGCCAGCGCACCCGCCACGGCCGCCATCTCGAAGTGGTCCCGGGCGAGCATCCCGGCAGCCAGCGCCCAGAACACGGTCGCGCCGGCCGCGACCACCCGCCTGGTGGCAGGCCCCCAGCGCCAGTTGCGCACGGCGAGATCGTCGGCCGTCTCCTCACTGACGTCATGGACGACGGGCGCGGAAGGTGCCTCTTCGACGCGCACCAGTCGCAGCACGGCGCCGTCGGAGACACCGGCCGACTCGAGCGTGCTGTCGTGCGCGAGGGCGGAACCGTCCGGGGCGACGAGGTGCCGGGACCGGGGACGGTCCCCCACCCGGTCGTCCAGCAACCGCATGATCTCGGGCAGCAGGACCCCGATCGGCTCTCGCGAGGGAAGCACGAGATCGACGCGACGCCGCTCACCGACCAGAGTGACGCGACTGAGCGCCGTACGGCCACCACCGGTCACAGAACGGCTCAGGGACCCCGCGGCTATCACGTATTCGAACCTATCATCGGGAAGTTGGGCTGCTGGACGGCGAGGCGGACGGCACGGACTGCGGTCCCGTGGGGGATGCGTAGGGCCCTTCCTTCATCACCCGATGCGAGATGAAGGACCACCCGACGCACCCGGCACACGCCACCGCGGCGATCACGATGCCGGCGAACAGCTTCCCCAACCGCTCGTCGAACGTCCTTCGCTGCCGCAGCGGCCCGAAGAGCAGCGCATCCCGCAACCTCCGCCGCCGCACGGCCACGGATTCGAGAAGCTGGTTGTCGTAGTCCTGCGCGGTCATGTGGGGAACTCGCCGACCCAGTCGCGCTGGAGAAGGTGCTTGGGGAGGTAATCCGACTCGACATCGATGGGAAACCCACCGTCGTAGGCCCAGCAAGCGATCGCCAGCGGACCGAGGGCAATGCTTCCGTCGATGTCTGCCGCCCGCTTCTCGTTCAGAGTCCAGTACGCCTGATGCAGCTTCAAAGCCTCGACCAACGCGGGAGAGAAGCCTTCCCGGTCGTTGCGTACGAGGTGGTAGAAGAGATTGATCGGCGGATAAAGCACACCGTCGAGCAGATCACGCGGTGCGATGCGTGCCACTGACGGGTGCGAGGTCTGGAGCGTCTCGGTCAGCTTTTCCACCAGACCAGGACGCCTCAGCCAGTACGTCTGCAGTGTGTCAACCCAATGGTAGATGTACTCGTCGTACTGCCCCTCGGTCGATCGCAGCTGCTCAAGTGGGATCTCACACAGCTGAGTCATGCGCTGCGGCTCGCGGCAGATGACTGCCAACCAGAAAGCGGTAAGCCAGTTGCCCGCATCGGCCGCCGGAAGCGGACCGACTGCTGGGAGGCTCCGGATCTTGTAGTTGATACGGCACTCGACGACGCCTTCGTTCGCACTAGTCACGGCAAACAGAGCCGTGCCCAGCTGCATCGCGTTGACCGCGGCGTCCCAGGTTTCCGCCTTGGCTGCTCGCGGGTCAGTGACGCAGTGAGCACGCAGGGCCATGACGGCGGTGTTGAAGGCGAAGCCGATCATTCCTGCGGACTCTTCAAGTCGGTCGACTCTTCTGGCCACTCGCTCGCTGAGCCGCCCTGCATCGACGTCTGTCGGGAGCCCATGCCGGGAGATCTGCACAGTCACGGAAGGGTCCCCCTGCTGATGTCGAACCGTCGATACCTATAGCCATTGTATGTGCCCGCGTCTCTCTCCCCCTTGACGAGCACGTACTCCAGCTTTCCCGCATGCAGAGCGTCCTCGATGGCATCCACGAGGTCTCTTTCACCTCGTTTTTCCATGGCCGCAAGGATGTCCTCAAAGTACTCCTTGCTTCCCTGAGACACCTGCTTACCGTTCGAAAGAGTCCGCCTGCCGAGGTCGGTCCCAGAGCTACTTTTGGCTTCAATGACGACTATCCTTCCGTCGTCATGCTTCCACACCTGATCAAACTGGTCATTACCATTCTTCGGCCCCAGCAGCGGCTGTTTCTCGAAGCCTGGATAATTTACAGCTATGTAGTGATATTCCGCCGCCTTTTCGCCGAACTCCCTGGCGGCTTCCCCCATAGCGGTATGGGATTCTTTGTACGCCCCTCTAGCCTCTCCCCACTGTGCGGCTGTGTCGATGGACCCGTGCAGCTCATGAGCAGCACCTGTCTGCTCTTTCCAGTTCTCGACGACCTTGTCGTACCGGACGGCCGCATGACGTTCCCAGGCTGCTTCTTGAAGAACTCGGAGCCTGTCCGCGTCCGTCACAGTGTCCGCACCCACGCGGACGAAATCAGCGTCAAGGTAATGCGGTTCTGGCGGCTCAGGAGCATCCTTGGCGCGAATCCATGGAGCGTCGTCCGGCAGCTGAGTGAGCTGAGGCGGCGTGTACCCGCTCTCGTCATGGCGCTCCAGGTCCAGACGCGTTCCATTCTTCCTGTAGTATTTCTCGCGATACCCAGGCTCGTGATTCGCCCGGTACACTTGAATTTCCTCGATCTGCTCCCGGGTCAGCGAACCAGGGGGCCCATAAGGATTTGGCCCCTCACGCATGAAGCTGGGCCGCTTGATGTCTTGCCGACTGGTCGGAATGCCGGCACCCACGCGACCGCCATCGTCCCCGCCGGCGGCGATGGCACCGTCGCCGGCCGCACCCGACCCATGGGAACCGGTGCCTCCACGGCCACCCACGCCGGCAGCTTCACCGCCGCCACCGCCTGACTGTGAGGCACTGGCGCGAGCAGCACCCTCGCCCACGGGCGCCGCCGCCGCTGCGTGACCCGGACGCTCACTTCGGCTGCCGCCCGCCGCGGTGGAGTCCCCCTCGCCAGAGGGCCCGCCATCAACTCCTGCACGAGCCGTGGCCTCCGTGGTCCGCGAAGCTGCCCCGACCGGCACGAGCTCCTCGTCGCGGACAGGCGTGCGCCCCAACTGCCCCTCCTGCAGGGTGACGGAACGTTCCCTCACAGGCGCGTCCGTGACGACCTTGCCGTCCTTCATGACGACGAACTCGCCGTTCTCGATGACGAGAACGGAACGTCCCGTGTCGTCGGTGAATTGCAGGACGCTGGTCGGGGTGCGGACCTCCGGGATCGTGTTCATGCCGCGCAGGCTCTGCGTGACCTGTGCGATCCGCGGCACCGCGGCGCCGGTCACCTTGAACGCGGCACCGATCGGGTCGACCACCTCGCCCACCTTGGCGGCTGCCGCCGCTGCTCGGGCCGCTGTTCCCGCCCGGCCGGCGGAGGCGGCCTTGAGCGGTCCCACACCCAGGGTGAGCAGATTGAAGACAACCGTGCCGGTGGCGCGAGCAGGGTTCTCCTCCCACATGTCCCACGCCACCAGGCTCTTGCCGAACTCCTTGGCGTAGAGCTTGCTTTCCTGCGCGTACTTGGTCCCCAGGACCCCGCTGGGCTTCTGGCCGCCGGCCTCCATGAGGTAGACCTCCGTGCCGATGAGGGCCCGGAAGATCCCCTCCCATGCCTGCTTCGCCTGATGGGACCCGTTGAAACCGACGAGCGTGCCGATCCCCTCGACCGTCCCCCACACTCCGTCGACGATGAACCCGTCCCAGACAAAACTCTTGGCGTAGTAGCCCAAGTCCTCGGGATCCCACCAGTCGTGGCGTTCGGTGACGGGCGTGCCCCAGGGCAGTTCTTCGGCTTGGTCCAGCACTTCGGCGCTGTAGCCGTAGAACTTCTCATGGAACCATTTGATCTGCCTGTCGCCGGTGATCATCCGGTACTGCCTGCCACCGACCAGCGCACTGATCTTGTTGGCACAGGCGATCTCCGCTGCCGTGAACTCGGCCTGGGCGGCATTCACCTCGTGCAGCAGGGCCTGATGCTCTTCGACCTTCGCCTCGTCCTTGTTCCAGTTCTCGTCGAACTCACCGTTCTCGGTCTTCAGGCCCGCGACGAACGTCGCAGCATCGACCTGCAGCTGCTTCAGCTTCTTGATGATCGGAGCGACCTCGGTGGCGTACGTCCGCAGCGCGTCCGCCACCTTGTCGACCTTGTCGGCGAAGGCGTCGGCCGCATCGCTGGCCGGCTTGGTCGAGGCGAAGAGCTGTTCCGCCTCCGGTGCCTTGTAGAAGGCCGCCAGTCCCTGGAACTGCCGATGCGCCTCTCCGCCCGCCTGCCGGATGCCGTCCGCCTCCGTCATCAGCGCGTCCGTGTGCTGATCGAGCTGACTGAGATCACCCGTGAACTGCGGTATCGCTTCGGGCTTGATCACAGCCTGCCCGCCTTCCAGCCATCGGGCATGTCGGGCCTCTCGACACCGGCCGCCCGGTGCTGCAGCTCGGCCGCCATCTCCAGATCGCCCCGCTGGTACGCGGCGGTGGCCTCCACCGCACCGTTGACGGACCGGCTCACCCGCGTTCCGATGAACTGGAGTTCGTCTGCGGTGCCCACCATGAACTCGGCGAGCGCGGCGGCCACGATCCCGCCCTGCCCCTTGTGCTCCCCCTGGGCACCACCCGGTGCAAGGGTCCCCGCCGCGGTGGCCGCGCCCTGCAGGTCCTTCCCGTACGCCTGAACAATTTCGTCCAGGACCTTCATCACGTCCCCCACATGAGAGACCACGATTCCGACCCCGGACGGGGACACGTCCCATCCCGGCATGCGTCAGTCCTCGAATTCCCCGTTGTTCTGGCTGTGCTGCGCCCCCGGCGGGCACGCCTCAGCCGATGTTGTCCACCGCCGCGCGCGCCCTGGCCAGCGTCGTCTGCGCGGTCCCGTCGTTCTGCTCCATCGTGGTGCGGACGAGCCGGATGATCTCCCGCACCTCGCCGGCCGCACGGTGCCAGCGCTTCTCCTTGCCGTGGTACTCGTCGGCGACACCGTCGGCGGTGAAGTCGGCCATCGCCGCCTTCACGGCGCGGTCGCGATCGGTCAGGACGCGCTCGAGCTGGCCGATGACTCCCTGCAGACTGATCTGCACCTCACCCGAGGCGGCGGTGTCGTATGAGCGGCGGTCCAGGTTCTGACCCATACCGGATTCCCCCTTGAAAACATTTACGTTGAACGCAGAAGCGTTATGGCCGGTGTCAGCGCGCGCCGAAGCGGGCCGCGTCGAAGTTCGCCGCGCCCATGTTCTGGTGGGCGTTGGTCTCCAGCTCCTGATCACCGGTGCCGAATGCGGTGTCCATGCCCACCTGGCCGCCCAGGATCGCGTGGAGAGAGCTGTTCAGGTCGCTGGTGATCTCGTCCGCATGCAGCTTGAACCGGTCGAACGCCGCCTTGCCCGCCCCGTTGAACTTCCCTTCGAGCGGCTCTGCCGCCTGGATCAGCCATCGGATCAGCGTGCCCAGATCGTCGACCGAACCGACCGTGCTCTTCCCGAGATTCGACAGGGTCGTCGCCCCCATGTCGAACTTCATGCTTCACCCCCGTGCGTCACCTGCGCCTCATGATCTCGAACATCCTGTCGCACGCTCGGTTGCAAACGCAATGCGGGACAGGCGAGTTGGCGCGATCGGAGCCCTATACGCGGGAGATCACACTGTTGTTCACGAACGCACCGTGGCAGACGACACTTCGTCCACCCGGCAGTCCGGCGTGTCGACGTCCACGAGCCGCCACAACTGGCGTGCATGTCACGCCTCTTGGGAAGGCGACGGGCGCTGTCAGTCCCCACCCCTACGGTGGGCCGTATGAGTTCTTCGCTGAGCGTCTACCTGCTGGATGTCGCCGCCACCCGGGCACTCGTCGGTTCCCGTGACGAGCAGTTGCTGGAGGTCATACGCAGCAACTTCGGGGACGAACTGGAGCGGGACGACGAGTACTTCGGTCGTCTGATCGCCGACGGGGCCCCGACGGCGTACGAGGCGCTGTGCGCGGTCGTCAACGGGGGGCCGTTCAGCGAGAAGAAGGAGCATGCCTTCCAGTACGGCTACGCGTACAAGCGGCTGTGCTCGCTGACCGGTTCCTTCCTGGACAACTCCTGCTTCACTCCGCACCGGGGCAGCTGGCTGTCGATCGTGGACGAGGGACTCGCGGCGCTGGGGGTGACGGCGGTGTCCGTGGAGGAGTTCAGCTATGCGGATCTGCCGGCGCCGCTGCCGTACACCGACGTGCCGGGGTGCGGTGAATGGACGCCGCGGGGCATCGCGCGGGCGCTGGAGCAGTTCGAGGAGACCAAGCGGGCCGTGGATGCGTCGGGAGAGGCGCCGCCGCTCGAGCCGGAGGTGGTGGAGGCCGTGATGCAGTGTCTCGGGTGGATGCGGCTGGCGGCCGCCCGGCCGGGGTTCGGGGTCATCGGGTTCCGGTCATGAAGCCTCATATGGCGAGCGGGGCAAGTACCGGGTTCGACGCACAAGTTGCCGCAATCGGGGCTGGCACCGGGAGCCCGGGGATCCATACACGTCTCGCAGTGGGACGGCAACGGGCCCACCGGACACGGCACAGCGAGGACAGGGCAGCGGCGGCGCCGGAAG
>NZ_BAAAIZ010000020.1:24134-33900 GCF_039526425.1 Streptomyces thermospinosisporus | reverse complement strand
CATCCCCTGAGCCAGTTGAGGAACTGGCTCCATCGTCCGCCGGACTTGCGTGCTGTTCCAGGCTCTCCGGCGCCCGTCTCGGCGGGCGCGGGCTTCGGGGCGGGGGCCGAGCCGGGCGCAGGGAGGGCGGTGAAGCGGGCCGGGAGCGAGGTGAGACCCCGCGTGAAGGGCCCGGGGCGCCACGTCAGGCTCTCCTCGGGAACGGCGGGTGTGAGGTCGGGAATCCTGTTGAGGAGGTTCTCGACGGCGGTCACGGTGATCTGCCGGGCCGGCTCCTTCGAGGGACAGCTGTGCGGGCCTGCGCTCCACGCCAGGTGGGAGCGGTTGCCTCTGCCGGACTGCCGTGCGGCGGTGAGTGACGGGCTGCCGTTGGCGGCGGCGAAGCTGACCAGGATCAGGTCACCCGCCTGGAGCTTGTGGCCGGCGAACTCCATGTCCGTTGCCGGATAGTGGGGCGCGTGGTTGGGCACCGGGGGGTTCTCCCACAAGGTGTCCTCCATCGCGTCGTCGACGAGTCCGCCCTGGTGGGCGTACTCGTCGTGGGTGAGGATGCGGTGCAGGGTATTGCCGATCAGGTTGCGCAGCGGGTCGCAGCCGGCTCCCAGCAGCAGGGAGAGCTGGTGGACCATCTCCTCGTCGGTCAGAGCCGCCTCGTGCTCCATCAGCCACGAGGTGACGTCGTCACCGGCACGGCTCCGCTTGAGCGCCACCAGCTCGCCCACGGCACCGAACAGCACCTCGGCGGCCCGCTCGGCGTTGATGCCGTCGAACATCCCGGAGATGCCGAACAAGACCCGGTCACCGATCTCGGCCGGGCAGCCGAACAGCTCGTTGAAGACGAACAGCGGGAGCTGCTTGGCGTAATCGGCCATCAGGTCGGCCGACCCGCGGGAGGAGAACTGCGCGATCAGGTAGTCCGAGACCTGCGTGGTGGTGCGGGCCAGCCGGCGGCCGTCCACACGGGCCATGGTCTCGGTGATGGCCTGGCGCAGACGCAGGTGGTCGGCGCCGTCACTGAACATGGCGTTGGGGCGATACGCGAGCAGCGGGACGACGGGGCTGTCGGAGGGGACCAGCCCCTCGTTGAAGGCTCGCCAGTGCCGCGCGTCCTTGCGGAAGGAACGGCTGTCGTGGAGCAGGTTCAGCGCGGTGGCGTAGTCGGTGACGAGGGTGGCGTCGACGCCGGGCGCGAGTTCGACGGGGGCGGTGGGGCCGAAGTGCCGCAGGTAGGCGTAGTACGCCTGCGAGTTGGCCGCGAACTCCGGCCCGTACAGAGGTATCCGCCCGTGAGCGGGGCATCCGGGCGGGGGCACCGGAGCGGGGGTGTTGGCGTCCATGAGGGCTCTCTTGCTCCTGTAGGGCGCGGTCCTGGCAGCGGACCGGGGGTGAGTTTTCTGGACGACGGTGGTCCGTCGAGTCGCAGATTACGGCGTGCCGCCGCCGCGCAGGCGAGGGTGTGTCACTTCCTGAGCCCGTTGAGGAAGACGGACCACATCCCTGAACTGCCCTGCGGGCGCCGCTCATTGGCGTGGTCGCCGTCCTGGTCGGGCTGCGGGGGCCAGGCGGCGGCGCGGCGTGCGGCTGTGCGTCCAGGGGCCGGGCGGCCGGCGGCTGGCTCGGCCGGGGTGTGGCCTGGACGGGAGTGAAGCGGCCGGGGTGTGGCCTGGACGGGAGTGAAGCGGACGGGGAGTTCGTCCAGGGGCGGTGAAAGGGGCCCGGGCGCCAGGACAGCAGGTTCTCCGGTACGGCGAGTTCGATGTCGGGCAGCCGGCCGAGCAGGTTGTCGATGGCGGTGGGGGCGATGGCCGGCCCTGGGACGGGCAGGCGTGCGGCCCGGCGCTCCACGCGGGCGCCACGGGGGAAGCCGCACCCGGCGGTAGCCCGGGGAGCCGCACGCGGCCGACCGTGCCGATGACAGGGCGGAGCCCTCGACGGGACCGCCGGATCGGACGAGACCTGGGCGGAGGACTTCCTCCGCCCCGGTTTCCTCCGGCGGTCGGTCTCGTCGAGGGCGCCAGGGATTTCGTACGGTCGCCCCGCGGACTGCGGGAATACGGTCTTCCCGTGCGACGGGAGCGAGTGGATGCGCGCTAGTTCACGACGGTGATCCGGTCGGCCTTCGGCGGGGCGATCGGGTCGGTGGGCGAGGAGTTGGCCGTCAGGTACTGCTCCAGGGCCTTCAGGTCGTCGTCGCCGACGAGCGGGTTGGTGCCCTTGGCCAGGGTCGGGAAGCCGTCGCCGCCGCCCGCGAGGAAGCTGTTCATCGCGACGCGGTAGGTGGCGGACTCGTCGATCGGCTGGCCGTTGAGCCTGATGGAGTCGGTGACGACGCGGTCGGCGCCCGACTTCGTCAGGTCGAGGGTGTAGGTGAAGCCGTCCGAGACCTGGAGGATCTTCGGCGCCGCCTGGTTGGCGCCGCTCACCTGCTCCTTGAGCACCTGGATGAGCTGGGCGCCGGTGAGGTCCTGGAGGTTGACGGTGTTGGCGAACGGCTGGACCGTGAACGCCTCGGCGAAGGTCACCACGCCGTCGCCCTCACCGGACTTGGCCGCGTAGGTCAGCGGGGCCCGGATGCCGCCGGGGTTCATCAGCGCCAGGTCGGCCTCGGCGTCCAGCGTCTTGGCGTACGTCAGCTGGGCGTCGGCGATCAGGTCGCCGAGCGGGGATTCGGTGCCGGTGTTGCCGATGTCGGCGGAGATGTAGCCGACGGGGCGGTTGCCGATCGGGGCGGCCAGGGTGTTCCACTTGTCGATCAGCTCGGTCATGTCCGCCGCCTTGGCGACGTCCCGGGTGACCACGTGGTTGGCCGACTTCACGGCCGTGCGCACGATGTCGCCGGTCGCGCGGTCGTAGGTCAGCGTGGTGTCGGTGTAGAGGCGGCCGAAGGAAGCGGCCGAGGTCACCATGCGGGGCTTGCCCGCCGGGTCGGGGACGGTGCAGACGTAGGCCGCGTGGGTGTGGCCGGTGACCAGCGCGTCCACCTCGGAGGTGACGTTCTTGGCGATGTCGGTGATCGGGCCGGAGATGCCGTTGCCCGCACCCGGGGAGTCGCAGTCGTAGTTGTACGACGTCGACGCCGGGAAGCCGCCCTCGTGGATGAGCGCCACGATGGACTTCACGCCCTTGCGGCGCAGCTCCTTGGCGTACTTGTTGATCGTCTCGACCTCGTCCTTGAAGGACAGGCCCTTGACGCCCTCCGCCGAGACGATGTTCGGGGTGCCCTCCAGGGTCACGCCGATGAAGCCGACCTTGACGCCCTGCTTCTGCCACACCCAGTAGGGCTTGAGGATGGGCTTCTTGGTCTTCTCGTCCAGGACGTTGGCGGCCAGGTACGGGAAGTCGGCGCCCTTGAACTTCTTGTCGCTGTAGCAGCCGTCCGTCGGGTGGCAGCCGCCCTTCTGCAGCCGGCTCAGCTCCTTGGCGCCCTCGTCGAACTCGTGGTTGCCGACGGAGGTGACGTCCAGGTCGAGCTTGTTGAGCGCCTCGATGGTGGGCTCGTCGTGGAAGAGGCCGCTGATGAGCGGGGAGGCGCCGACCATGTCGCCGCCGGCCGCGGTGATGGAGTAGCGGTGGCCCTTGCGGGCCTCGCGCAGATGGGTGGCGAGGTACTCGGCGCCGCCCGCGTCGATGGTCTTCGTGGTGCCGTCCGGCTGGAGTTCGGTGACCCGGCCGGAGGAGCCGGTCGGAGGCTCCAGGTTGCCGTGCAGGTCGTTGAAGGAGAGGAGCTGGATGTCCTGGTAGCGGCCGGGGTGGCCGTGCTTGCCCTGGTTCGCGTGCTGCTCGCCCGCGTTGGCCGACCCGGGCAGGGCCGCCGCGGCCAGCGCGCCGGCGGTCAGGACTCCGGCGGCGGTCGCGAGAAGACGGTTGGTACGGCGTCTGCGGCGCGGGTGCGCCGGGGATGTGGCTGGCATACGCCCCCCTGAGGGTCTGAGTGGGTCCGGGCGCAGCCTAGAGTCAACGCGCGTAGCGCGACAGGGGTTTCGGGGTTACATCCCGGTTTATCTTTCGCGGGCCGCGGCCGGCGGATTCCCCGCGGGCGATACCGTCCGTTTTGCACGGGCCTGGCTTTACCCTCGTACGCATGACCAGCGACGACATCGCACGGCCCGGCCGCCCCCGCTCGATCCAGACCTGCACCGCGCTCTCTCCGGAGCAGGTCGAGGCGGTGCTCTCCCTGCTCGCGGAGGCCGCCGCCCACGACGGACAGCAGGCGGTGTCCGAGCAGGGACGGCTGCAGCTGCGCGGCGGCGAGCGGGAGGGCGTCTCCCACCTGCTGCTGACCGTCGACGGCGAACTCGTCGGATACGCCCAGCTGGAGGACACCGACCCGGTGGAGCCGCCGGCCGCGGAACTCGTCGTGCACCCCGCGCACCGCGGGCACGGGCACGGGCGGGCGCTGGGGGCCGCGCTGCTCGCCGCCTCCGGCAAGCGGCTGCGGGTGTGGGCGCACGGCGGCCACTCCGCCGCCCGCCACCTGGCGCAGGTCCTCGGTCTCACGCTCTTCCGCGAACTGCGTCAGATGCGGCGCCCGTTGGCCGGTCTCGATCTGCCGGATCCGGTGCTGCCGGAGGGCGTGACCATCCGCACCTTCGTGCCCGGCCGGGACGACGCGGCCTGGCTCGCGGTGAACGCGGCCGCGTTCGCCCACCACCCCGAGCAGGGCTCCCTCACCCAGCGCGACCTCGACGACCGCAAGGCCGAGCCCTGGTTCGACCCGGAGGGCTTCTTCCTCGCCGAACGGGAGGGCCGGATCATCGGCTTCCACTGGACCAAGGTGCACGCACAGGAGCGGCTGGGCGAGGTCTACGTGCTCGGGGTGAGCCCGGAGGCCCAGGGCAGCGGCCTCGGCAAGGCGCTCACCACGATCGGGCTGCGCCATCTGGCGGGGCTGGGCCTGCCGACGGCGATGCTGTACGTGGACGCGGACAACAAGGCGGCGGTGTCGGTGTACGAGCGGCTGGGCTTCGTGACGCACGAGGTGGATCTGATGTATCGCACGGAGACCTGAGTGCAGTGACCTGAGAGTTCGGTGAGCTGAGAGTTGGACGCGGTCCGCTATGTAGCGGACAACGGCGTCAAGTGGGCCAACCTGCCCTGTGACTTCCCGCCGTACCGGCGGGTGCACGCGTTCGCCCGCCGCTGGCAGGTGATGGGCCTGCTCGCCGAGCTCCACGACCGGCTGCGCGACACCTTCCGTTCCCCTTCGGTGGGTCCTGGCCGTTCGGCCGGGGCCTTGGCGTGTCCGTTTCCGATCACCGTGGGACGGTCCCCCGTCATGGGGAGACACGCTTGGGGGAAGACGGCCAGCGCGCTGATCCTGGCCGTGACCGTGGCAGCCGTGAGCGGCTGCAGCAGCTCGGACGACGCCGGCGACCCGAAGCCCGGCGGCACGGCGGTCGAGAAGGCGACCGCGCCGAGCGTGAAGGAAGCGACCACCACGTTCCAGGCCGCGGTGACGAAGTTCGACACTGACGGCGGGTGCCTCGAAGAGGAACCGGGCACGTGCTGGGACCAGATGAAGGCGCTCATGAAGCCGGCGCGCCTGCCCGGCCCTGCTGATCACCGTCTCGACCGGGCTGCTGGCCTGGCTGCACCGCCGGGCCCGGACGGCGGGCGACGGCCGCATCGACACCGCCAAACCCTGGCACGACGTCCCCACCTTCTACGCCAACGGCGTCGTCCCGGTCGCCCTACGCCAACGGCGTCGTCCCGGTCGCCCTGGCTCTGGCCGGGCTCGCGCTCGGCGCCCTGACGGGCCTGCTGCTGCGCCGTTCGCTGCCCGCGCTCGCCGCCACCGTGCTGGGCGTCGGCGCGCTGTGGGCCGCCGTCCACACCGCGATGCCGTACCTGTGGCCGACGGTCACCAAGGTCAGCGGCCTCGGCGAGGGCCCGCAGGGCGCGTGTTTCACCGCCGAGGAGGGCGTCCGACCGCCGGCGGCGACCGCCTGGCGGCACCCTGCACCAGCATCTTCAACCAGGGGTGCAAGGCGGAGCTGACCGAGCTGAACGCGGTCTCCTTCTACCGGGACCACCACCCGGTGAGCCACACCTGGCCGCTGAACCTGGTGGCCTCGGGCATCCTTTTGCTGCTCACCGCCCTGCTGGTCCTCTCGGCCCTGCGCCTCCTGCGCCGCCGCACCGCCTGAGCACCGCGGCCGGGCGCCGTCCGGCCGCCGCTCGGCCGCGCGCCGCCCGGCCGAGCGGCCCGTACGCCCCCGTCCCTGACGTGCGGGGCGTACAGGCCACCCCCCGTGCAGGGCGTACGCGCCACCGCCGTGAAGGGCGTACGTCATGTCGCCGTAACCGCCGATTCAGACGGGCTTGCGACGCTCGGCCAATGCATCGCGCCGCGCCAGAGCCTTCGCCGCCCCGCAGGGGCGCCGGGCGGAACGGGGACGCCTCAGGGGCATCACCGCTCCCGCCGGCGCTTTCCGACGCGCCCGTGACGCGGTGGGCGCGGAAGAATGGGTATATGAGCCAGCCGAATGCCCAGGCACAGGTACAGCACACCCAGCCCTCCGTGGGCTCCATAGCCGCGCACCGCCCGCACACCGTCGCGGCCGTGGTCTCCGATCTCGAACCCGACATCGACGCGGACCTGGACGGCTACGAGGAGGCACCGCACGACGGCGCCGCCCCGCTGCCGCAGGGACGTTTCCTGGACCGTGAGCGCAGCTGGCTGGCGTTCAACGAGCGCGTCCTGGAGCTCGCCGAGGACCCGGCCACGCCGCTGCTGGAGCGCGCCAACTTCCTGGCGATCTTCGCCAGCAATCTGGACGAGTTCTTCATGGTCCGGGTGGCCGGTCTGAAGCGGCGCATCGCCACCGGCGTCGCCACCCGCTCCGCCTCCGGCCTGCAGCCGCGCGAGGTGCTGGAGATGATCTGGGCCCGCTCCCGCGAGCTGATGGCGCGGCACGCCGCCTGCTACCACGAGGACATCGCCCCCGCCCTGGCCGAGGAGGGCATCCACCTGGTCCGCTGGAGCGAGCTGACGGAGAAGGAGCAGGCCAGGCTCTTCACGCTCTTCCGGCACCAGATCTTCCCGGTGCTCACGCCCCTCGCGGTCGACCCGGCGCACCCCTTCCCGTACATCTCGGGCCTGTCGCTGAACCTGGCCGTGGTCGTGCGCAACCCGGTCACCGGCCACAAGCACTTCGCCCGGGTGAAGGTGCCGCCGCTGCTGTCCCGCTTCCTGGAGAGCTCCCCCGGCCGCTACGTGCCCATCGAGGACGTGATCGCGGCCCACCTGGAGGAGCTGTTCCCGGGCATGGAGGTGCTGGAACACCACGCCTTCCGGCTCACCCGCAACGAGGACCTCGAGGTGGAGGAGGACGACGCCGAGAACCTCCTGCAGGCGCTGGAGAAGGAGCTCATGCGGCGCCGCTTCGGCCCGCCCGTCCGGCTGGAGGTCGAGGAGTCCATCGACCGCGAGGTGCTGGACCTGCTGGTGCGCGAGCTGAAGATCAGCGAGGCCGAGGTGTACCCGCTGCCGGGCCCGCTCGACCTCACCGGCCTGTTCCGCATCCACAGCCTGGACCGGCCCGAGCTGAAGTACCCGAAGTTCGTCGCCGGCACCCACCGGGACCTGGCGGAGGTGGAGTCCGCCTCGGCGCCCGACATCTTCGCCGCCCTGCGCAACCGGGACGTGCTGCTGCACCACCCCTACGACTCCTTCTCGACCTCTGTGCAGGCCTTCCTGGAGCAGGCGGCGGCCGACCCGGACGTGCTGGCCATCAAGCAGACCCTGTACCGCACCTCGGGCGACTCCCCGATAGTGGACGCCCTCATCGACGCCGCCGAGTCCGGCAAGCAGGTCCTGGTCCTGGTCGAGATCAAGGCCCGCTTCGACGAGCACGCCAACATCAAGTGGGCGCGCAAGCTGGAGGAGGCCGGCTGCCACGTGGTGTACGGCCTGGTCGGTCTGAAGACCCACTGCAAGCTGTCGCTGGTGGTCCGTCAGGAGGGCGACACCCTGCGGCGCTACAGCCACGTCGGCACCGGCAACTACCACCCGAAGACCGCCCGCCTGTACGAGGACCTCGGTCTGCTCACGGCCGACCAGCAGGTCGGCGCCGACCTCTCCGACCTGTTCAACCGCCTCTCCGGCTACTCCCGCCGGGAGACCTACCGGCGGCTGCTGGTGGCGCCCAAGTCGCTGCGCGACGGTCTGATCTCCCGGATCGAGAAGGAGGCCCAGCACCACCGCGCCGGACGGCCCGCCTACGTACGGATCAAGGTCAACTCGATCGTGGACGAGGCGATCATCGACGCCTGCTACCGGGCCTCGCAGGCGGGCGTGCCGGTCGACATCTGGGTACGCGGCATCTGCGCGCTGCGGCCGGGTGTCGAGGGGCTGTCGGAGAACATCCGGGTCCGGTCCATCCTGGGCCGCTTCCTGGAGCACTCGCGGGTCTTCGCCTTCGGCAACGGGGGCGAACCCGAGGTGTGGATCGGCAGCGCCGACATGATGCACCGCAACCTCGACCGGCGTATCGAGGCGCTGGTCCGCGTCACCGACCCGGCGCACCGGGCGGCCCTGAACCGCCTGCTGGAGACCGGGATGTCCGACACCACCGCGTCCTGGCATCTCGGCCCGGACGGCAACTGGACCCGGCACGCCACGGACGCGGACGGCCAGCCCCTGCGCAACATCCAGGAGATGCTCATCGAGGCCCGGAGGCGCCGGCGTGGCTCAGCAGCACCCTGACCCGACCGCCCCCTGGGACCGCCCGGTCCCCGCGGACGCCCTGACCGGCTATCTGCGGGCCCGGGCCACCGAGTTCCTCCGCGCGCTGCGCCGGCACCGGGAGACCGGCGCCGGCGCGGCCGGCCCGGGCGGTTCCCTCGAGGCGGCCAGGGCGCTGCGCCGCTCGGCCCGCCGCATCAGCGGTACCCTGCACACCTTCCAGCCCCTGCTGGCCCCGGAGTGGTCCGAGTCCCTGCGCCCCGAGCTGGCCTGGATCTCCAGCACCCTGGCCCACGAGGACGCCTGCGCGGCCCGCCTGGACCGCCTGCTGCAGGCGCTGCAGCGCCTGTCCGGCGCACCGGTGGTGCCGTCCCAGGGGGGCGGCGCGGTGAGCGGACGAACGGTACCGGTCCGGACCGGGCCCACCCCCGCTGGGATGCCAGGCCCCGTGGGCGTACGGGCGGCCGCCTCGGGCGAACGCACCCCGGCGATCAGCACAACAGCGACCGGCGCAGGCACGTCCGGCACCGGCACGGTCGGCACCCTCCCCCACGCAGCCCCGGGCACCCGCACCGCCGCCGCCCCCGCCGGCCACCTCACCGTGGGTGCCGCCAAGGCCGGCGCCCTGCTGGACCGGCAGCTCACCCTCGCCCGCACCCGGGCGCACTCCACCGCGCTGCAGGCCCTCGGCTCGTCCCGCTTCCACGCGCTCGCCGACAAGGTGGCCGTCCTGGCCAGCGAGGTGCCGCTGGCCCCGGCCGCGGGCGACGCCGATCTGCGGCCGCCGGCACGGGCGGCCGAGGAGCGGCTCACCGACGCGGTGGCCGCGCTGCCGCTGGTCACCGCGGCCAGCCCGTACAACGCGGAGGCGCTGATCCACGGTCTGTCCCCGGACCCGGCACCCCATCCGCAGGACACCCCCTGGCACCAGGTCCGTCTGCTGCTGCGGCTGCACCGCTACGCCCGCGAGGTGCTGCTGGCCGCCCACCCCGGCGGCGAACCGCCCGCCGAGGCCCGGCTGCGCGCCGCGAGCGAGGCCCTGGACCGGCACCGGGACGCCGCCGAGGCGGCCGGGGCAGC
>NZ_BAAAIZ010000020.1:15131-24076 GCF_039526425.1 Streptomyces thermospinosisporus | reverse complement strand
AGGCGGCCCGCACCCCGCGCATCGCCCCGGCGACCGCGTACGCGCTCGGCGTGCTGCACGCCGACCAGCGGCATGAGGTGGAGGCGGCACGGTACGCGTTCCAGCGCTGCTGGCAGCAGGAGCGGGAACGGAAGGAAGCGATCGGCACCGCGTGACGCGGGAAGCCGGAGGACGTACGCGCCGTACTCGCCGTACGCGCCGTACTCGCCGTACGCGCCACCCGCAACCGCACACGCACACGTTCTCGCACCCGCACTCGCACTCGCACTCGCATTCGCACCAAGGAGGCACACGCATCGTGGGCACCCCCGGCACCTCCCCCCGCCTTGGCTCCCTGGTCGTCCGTGCCGCCGGGTGCGTCCTGTGGCGCCACCATCCGGTGACCGGCGTCCTCGAGCTCTGCCTGGTCCACCGCCCCCGGTACGACGACTGGTCCTGGCCCAAGGGCAAGCTGAAGCGCGGCGAGGACCCGCTGGCGGGCGCGCTGCGCGAGGTCGCCGAGGAGACCGGCTACACCGCCGTGCCCACCTTCGAGCTGCCCACCGTCCGCTATCTGGCGAAGGGCCGCCCCAAAGAGGTGCGCTACTGGGCGGCCGAGGCGGTCGCCGGTTCCTTCTCCCCCAACGCCGAGGTCGACCGCATCCTCTGGCTGCCCCCGTACGTGGCCCACGCCCACCTGACCGCGCTGCAGGACGCGGATCTGATCCCGGTCCTGCTGGCGACCCTGCGGGAGAGAAGTGACGCCCTCGCCCTGCTGGTGTGAGTGTTCCGCGACCTCACCACCCCGTCCCCAGGGGTTCACCCCCCGTTCATTCCCGCCCATCGGCGCCGTCACCTGTTCTGCCTAATTTCGGCCGTACGCGACGCGGATCGCACGAAGAAGGAAGCATCCGCATCACTGACACCTCGCACGCCGCCGAATGCAGGACGGCGGCTCCTGGAAGGAACTCAAGTGAAGCTTCAGCACAAGAACCGGCGGGCCCTCGCTCTCGGTGCTCTCGCCGTCTCCGGCGCCCTGGCCCTCACGGCGTGCGGCTCCGACGACACCGGTAACGCGAACGGCGGTGACGCCTCCGCCACCGCCGCGGCCGGGAACATCAAGTGCGACGACGCCCAGGGCCAGCTGCAGGCATCCGGCTCCTCCGCGCAGAAGAACGCCATCGACGCCTGGGTGAAGCAGTACACCGCCGTCTGCAAGAACGTGCAGATCAACTACCGCCCGGACGGCTCCGGTGCGGGCATCACCGCGTTCACCCAGGGCCAGACCGCCTTCGCGGGTTCCGACTCGGCGCTGAAGCCGGACGAGGTGGAGGCGTCGAAGAAGGTGTGCTCCGGCGGCCAGGGCATCGACCTGCCCATGGTCGGCGGCCCGATCGCCGTCGGCTTCAACGTCCCGGGCGTGGACTCCCTCGTCCTGGACGCGCCGACGCTCGCCAAGATCTTCGACAGCAAGATCACCAACTGGAACGACGAGGCGATCAAGAAGCTCAACCCGGGCGCGGACCTTCCCGATCTGAAGATCCAGGCCTTCCACCGTTCCGACGAGTCCGGCACCACGGACAACTTCACCAAGTACCTCAAGGCCGCCGCGCCCGAGGACTGGAAGTACGAGCCCGGCAAGGCCTGGGAGGCCAAGGGCGGCCAGTCCGCGCAGGGCTCCTCCGGTGTCGCCCAGCAGGTCAAGCAGACCAGCGGCGCCATCTCCTACTTCGAGCTCTCCTACGCCAAGGACGGCATCAAGACCGTCGACCTGAAGACCGAGGCCGCCGAGCCGGTCAAGGCGAGCGTGGAGAACGCCACCGCGGCCATCGGCGCCGCCAAGGTCACCGGCACCGGCAAGGACCTCACGCTGCAGCTGGACTACACCCCGTCCACCGAGGGCGCCTACCCGATCGTCCTGGTGACGTACGAGATCGTCTGCGACAAGGGCAACAAGGCGGAGACCCTGCCGGCCACCAAGTCCTTCCTGAACTACATCGCCTCCGAGGAGGGGCAGAGCCTGCTCGCCGGGGCCGGCTACGCCCCGATGCCCGAGGAGATCATCACCAAGGTCCGCGAGACCGTCTCGGACCTGAGCTGATCCGAGCGTGCGGCCCGGCTCCGGCAGCGGGGCCGGCCCGCACCGTCCGGTGCACCGCCCCCAGGAGCCCCCGGACGCCGGGCGGCTCCGACCGAGCCGCCCGCCCCGGCGGCTCCGCAGACCGGAGACCCCGATGGACATGACGACTCAGCAGACAGCTCCTCCACCCCTTCCCCGACCAGCACCACCGGAGCGGCGGCCCGCCGCGCGCGGCGCCACCCGCCCCGGCGACCGGATATTCCTCGGGCTCTCCCGCGGCTCCGGCATCCTCGTCCTGGTGATCATGGCCGCCATCGCGGCCTTCCTCACCTACCGGGCGGTCCTCGCGATCAGCAAGGACGAGGCCAACTTCTTCACCGCCTTCGAGTGGAACCCCAGCGGCGTCCCGCCGCAGTTCGGCATCGCGGTACTGGCCTTCGGGACGGTCGTGTCCTCGGTCATCGCCATGATCATCGCGGTGCCGGTGGCCGTCGGCATCGCCCTGTTCATCACGCACTACGCCCCCCGCCGCCTGGCCGGGACCATCGCGTACGTGATCGACCTGCTGGCCGCCGTGCCGTCCATCATCTACGGCCTGTGGGGCGCCCTGGTCCTGGTGCCGAACCTGGACGGCCTCTACGGCTGGCTCGACGCATACCTGGGCTGGACCGGGATCCTCGAGTGGAACCAGGGCGCCCCGCGCTCGCTGTTCACCGTCGGGATCCTGCTGGCCATCATGATCCTGCCGATCATCACCAGCGTGAGCCGCGAGGTGTTCGGGCAGGTCCCGCGGATGCACCAGGAGGCGGCCCTTGCCCTCGGCGCCACCCGCTGGGAGGTGATCCGCATGGCGGTGCTGCCCTTCGGCCGCTCCGGCGTGATCTCCGCCTCCATGCTCGGCCTCGGCCGCGCGCTCGGCGAGACCATGGCCGTCGCCATGGTGCTCTCCCCGAGCTTCGACATCGACGCCAGCCTGCTCGACCCCGGCGGCGGCACCTTCGCCCAGAACATCGCGAGCAAGTTCAACGAGGCGACCGAGATGGGCCGGGACGCGCTGATCGCCTCCGGTCTGGTCCTGTTCGTCATCACCCTGCTGGTCAACGGCGCGGCCCGGCTGATCATCGCCCGCCGCAAGGAGTACTCGGGGGCCGCTGCATGAGCCACGCACTCGACGACAAGCCCGCCGCCGGCAGCCTGCGCGGGGCGCGCCTGCCCCGGTGGTTCCCGTGGGCGGCGGGCGCCGGATCCGTCGCCGCCGGCCTCGGCATCAGCACCGCCGCCGGCCTGCACAGCGGCATCCAGTGGGCGCTGATCGCCGCCGCGCTGTTCGTCCTCGGCTCCTACGCCCTCTCCGCCAAGGTGGAGGGCCCCCGCCAGGCGCGGGACCGCACCGCGACCAGCCTGGTCTGGGTGGCCTTCCTGCTGGCCGTCGTCCCGCTCGCCTCCCTGACCTGGGAGACGGCCGAGCAGGGCGTGAAGGTCCTGGACGGCTACTTCCTCAGCCACTCGATGGGCGTCGTCGCCGACAGCGAACCGGGCGGCGGCATCTACCACGCGATCCTCGGCACCCTGGAGCAGGTCGGCCTCGCCACCCTGATGTCGGTGCCGGTCGGTGTCCTCACCGCCGTCTACCTGGTCGAGTACGGCCGGGGCAGGCTGGCGAGGGCCGTCACCTTCTTCGTCGACGTGATGACGGGCATCCCCTCCGTCGTGGCGGGCCTGTTCATCCTCAGCCTGTGGATCCTCATCCTCGGCATGGGCTACTCCGGCTTCGCCGGCTCGATGGCCCTGTCCATCCTGATGATCCCGGTGGTGGTGCGCTCCACCGAGGAGATGCTCAAGCTCGTCCCGGACGAGCTGCGCGAGGCCTCCCTCGCCCTGGGCGTGCCGAAGTGGCGCACCATCCTGAAGGTGGTCCTGCCGACGTCCATCGGCGGCATCACCACCGGCGTGATGCTCGCCATCGCCCGCATCACCGGTGAGACGGCCCCCGTGCTGCTGCTGGTCTGGGGAACGAACTTCATCAACGCCAACCCGTTCCGGGACCCGCAGGCGTCGCTGCCGATGTACATCTACCTGCAGTACACCAACGGCTCGGACGCGGCCTACGACCGCGCCTGGGCGGCGGCCCTGACGCTCATCGCCTTCATCATGATCCTCAACCTGGTGGCCCGCGGCATCGCCCGCTGGAAGGCCCCGAAGACGGGTCGCTGACCCGGACACCACGACCGACGAGATTCGTCACCGGCACCGGCAGCGACCCGCGACCCGAAAGAAGCAGTGATTGCCATGGCCAAGCGCATCGACGTCAGCGGCCTGAACGCCTACTACAACTCCTTCCTGGCCATCGAGGACATCTCGATGACCATCGAGCCCCGCTCGGTGACGGCCTTCATCGGCCCCTCCGGCTGCGGCAAGTCCACGTTCCTGCGCACCCTCAACCGGATGCACGAGGTCACCCCCGGCGGCCGGGTCGAGGGCAAGGTCATGCTGGACTCCGAGGACCTCTACGGCAGCGGCATCGACCCGGTGGCCGTGCGCCGCGAGGTCGGCATGGTCTTCCAGCGCCCGAACCCGTTCCCCACCATGTCGGTCTACGACAACGTGGCGGCCGGCCTGCGCCTGAACGGCAAGTACAAGAAGCCGGAGCTGGACGACATCGTCGAGAAGTCCCTCCGGGGCGCCAACCTCTGGAACGAGGTCAAGGACCGGCTGCACAAGCCCGGCGCGGGCCTGTCCGGCGGTCAGCAGCAGCGGCTGTGCATCGCGCGGGCGATCGCCGTGGAGCCGAACGTGCTGCTCATGGACGAGCCCTGCTCGGCCCTGGACCCGATCTCCACCCTCGCCATCGAGGACCTGATCGGGGAGCTGAAGGAGCGCTTCACCATCGTCATCGTCACCCACAACATGCAGCAGGCGGCCCGGGTCTCCGACCGCACCGCCTTCTTCAACCTGGCGGCGGTCGGCAAGCCCGGCAAGCTCATCGAGATCGACGACACCGAGCGGATCTTCTCCAACCCGTCCGTGCAGGCCACCGAGGACTACATCTCCGGCCGCTTCGGCTGAGCAGTCCCCCCTGCGGCCTGCCCCCGGCCCCTCGCGGTGCTGCATGGCGGTGCCACCGCGAGGCCGCAGAAAGAGCCCGCCCCCCGGGACCCGGGGGGCGGGCTCACTCACATCCGCTGCCGCGAAGGGCTGCTACAGGAACGCCAGCTTCACGATCCAGAACGAGGCGGCGGCGACCGCCGCCGCGGCCGGCATGGTGATGAACCAGCCGAGGATGATGTTCTTGGCCACGCCCCACCGCACGGCGTTGATCCGCTTGGTGGCGCCCACACCCATGATCGCCGAGGTGATCACGTGGGTGGTGGAGATCGGGGCGTGGAAGACGAACGCCGAACCGAACATGATCGTCGCGCCGGTGCTCTCCGCCGCGAAGCCCTGCGGCGGGTCCAGCTCGATGATCTTGCGGCCCAGGGTCCGCATGATCCGCCAGCCGCCGGCGTAGGTACCCGCGGACAGCATCACCGCACAGGCGATCTTCACCCAGACCGGGATCGGGTCGCCGTAGTCCTCGACATCCGCGATGACCAGCGCCATCACCACGATGCCCATGGTCTTCTGCGCGTCCTGCAGACCGTGGCCCAGCGCCATGCCCGCCGCGGACACCGTCTGCGCGATGCGAAAGCCCCGCTTGGCCTTGTGCGGGTTGGACTGCCGGAATATCCACATGATCGCCGCCATCACCAGATAACCGGCGACCAGACCGACCACGGGCGAGACGAACATCGGGATGACGATCTTCTCCAGCACCCCGTCCCAGTACACGGCGGTGCCGCCGGCCAGGGCCGCGCCCACCATGCCGCCGAACAGCGCGTGCGAGGAGGAGGACGGCAGCCCGAAGTACCAGGTGATCAGGTTCCAGACGATCGCACCGACCAGCGCGGCGAACAGGATCCCCATGCCCGTCGAGCCCTCGGGCGTCTCGATCAGCCCCTCGCTGACCGTCTTGGCGACCCCCGAACCGAGGAACGCACCGGCGAGGTTCATCACGGCCGCCATGGCGAGCGCCACCCGCGGGGTGAGGGCACGCGTCGACACGGACGTCGCGATCGCGTTCGCCGAGTCGTGGAAACCGTTGGTGTACGTGAAGAAGAGCGCGACCCCGATGGTCACGACCAGAGCGAAGGTGTCCATGGAGGGGTCAGGACTCCTTGACCGCGATGGTCTCCACCGTGTTCGCCACATGCTCGAAGGCGTCGGCCGCCTCTTCGAGTACGTCCACGATCTGCTTCAGCTTGAGGACCTCGATGGCGTCGTACTTGCCGTTGAAGAGGTGGGCGAGCAGCTTGCGGTGGATCTGGTCGGCCTGGTTCTCCAGCCGGTTGACCTCGATCCAGTACTCGGTGAGGTTGTCCATGGTCCGCAGATGCGGCATGGCCTCGGCGGTCAGCTCGGCGGCCCGCGCCAGCACCTCGATCTGCTGCTCGACGCCCTTGGGCAGTTCCTCGATGTTGTAGAGGACGACCAGGTCGACGGCCTCCTCCATGAAGTCCATGATGTCGTCGAGGGACGATGCGAGGGAGTAGATGTCCTCGCGGTCGAACGGCGTGATGAACGAGGAGTTCAGCTGGTGGAAGATCGCGTGCGTGGCATCGTCGCCCGCGTGTTCCGCGGCCCGCATACGCTCTGCGATCTCGGCCCGGGCGGAGGAGTCCGCCCCGAGCAGTTCCATCAGGAGCTTGGAGCCCGTGACGATGTTGTCCGCGGAAGCGGCGAACATGTCGTAGAAGCTCGTCTCCCTGGGGGTCAGACGAAAGCGCACGTGGGGTCCTCGGGATGCATCGGTTTCGGTCAGGCTGATGCTAGGCGCATCATCCGGCCGCGACTAACGGGCCGCCCCCCAGTGTCGCCCATCAGTCACAGTGATGAGCAGGGGGGCGGTCGGGCAAGGGGCCCATACCCGGCAAGGTTCGGTACCATATACCCACCAGGGGTATATATCGCCCGCAGCAGCAGCCACAGCAGCAGGAGGACGCCATGACGACCACCGAGGCCGGCGCCGGTGCGCCCTCCGCCCCGGACGTGACCGAGGAGTCGACGGACATCGTCACCGACCACGACCGCGGCGTCCACGGCTACCACAAGCAGAAGCAGGAGCACCTCAAGCGGCTGCGGCGCATCGAGGGCCAGATCCGCGGCCTGCAGCGGATGGTCGACGAGGACGTCTACTGCATCGACATACTCACGCAGGTGTCCGCCTCCACCAAGGCCCTGCAGTCCTTCGCGCTGCAACTGCTGGAGGAACACCTGCGGCACTGCGTCGCCGACGCGGCCCTCAAGGGCGGCGACGAGATCGACGCGAAGGTGAAGGAGGCCACACAGGCCATCGCCCGCATGATGCGTACCTGACCGGGCTGACGCCGTACCCGGCCGGGGCCGCTCAGCGCCCGCCGCGCAGGGACTTCCGGTCCTTGCCCGCGCGTTCCTCGGCGACCCGCAGCACCTTGTCGATGCTCTCCAGGCTGAGCCGGTCCTCGGCGGCGGAGGCGGCGATCATCAGCTCGCCGGTCAGCTCGATCTCGGCGAGGGCAACGTGGTCCTGAACCGTCCCACCCCCGAGCGGAGCCACGCGCGTCACCTCATCTCTGCCGTCATCCGCTTCCTAGAGTAGGGAGCGCGATACGGGGCGCGCATGGCACGTAAGGGCTAGTTCACGCCGGTCACTCCTCGGCGATCCGGCCCGCGTAGATGTCCTGCGGCTCGGGAAGCCGTACGTTCGCGGGGGCCCCGAAGTCGTAGAGCAGTGTGGTGGATGCCACAGCGACCGGGGTCTCCTGCTGCCCGTTCACAAAGCTGAACCGGTGCCGGATCTTGCGGATCCGCCCCTGATCGTCCAGAAACACGTCGAACGGCACCTCGGCGGTGGCGAACCCTTTCGCTGCCGCCCGCAGCGGCCCCCGGTCGGCCTCGCCGGCCTTGCGCGCCGCCACGGCGAGATCCGCGGTCCCCCGGTAGTGCCGCACCGCCGTCCCGGCCACCTCGGTCCGCTTCACGAAGGTGGCCGTCCGCGTCCCGCGCAGCACCTCGGCCGCGGCGAGCGGATCGGTCACCCCGCCGGTGACGAGATTGCCGTCGGACAGCGTCGCGGTGTCCACCCGCACCCACTTGTCGGCAGGCACACCGGCCCCCCGGTTCTTCATGTACAGCGCACCGGGCGCGAGCAGCTCGGTGATGGGCTGCCGGGCGCTGGCCCCCGCGGGGTCCTCCGGCAGCACGACCTTCAGCCGCCCGAGCCGCTTGCCGAAGTCATAGACGCCCTCGCCCCGGATGGTCACCCGGGTCCCCCCGGTCGCCATCTCCATCGACGTACGCGCCTTGCTGCTCCCCGCCTCGACGAGCGCGTCGGCGGCCTTCGCCACCACCTCGACCGCGTCCTCGGCGGGCGGCCCCCCGGTCACGGCCCCGCTCGGCGCGCACCCGGAGCCCGTGCCCCAGAGGCACCCGACCACCCCGGCCGCAACGACCCCCACACCGGCCCGCCTGCCCAGCAGCTGCCGCCGCGATCCAGCCATCGCCTCGCCTACCCCCGCTACGTCCGACACGGGCCGCCTGTCGTTCCGGTTAACGACGGGTAGGACACCCCGTCACGCGCCGCCCGCCGCCGCTACGCCGTTCCCTGCCGACCTCGGACGCCGCCCCACCCCCGTCCCCTGCACCTACGCCCGCCGAGCGCCCACCCCAACCCCCCGAAGAACCACACCGCCGAGTGACCCCACGGGGTCCCACAGCTACCCAGCTGCGGGCAGTCGGCGCTGCGTAGTTGCGTGCAGTCGGCTGCGCAGCTGCGGGCAGTCGTGCCGCCTGGGGCGGCACGGGCGGGCGA
>NZ_BAAAIZ010000020.1:0-15107 GCF_039526425.1 Streptomyces thermospinosisporus | reverse complement strand
GGGGGTCCCCCGCGAGCGAAGCCGAGCGTCGGGGGGAGGCACCCCGCTGGCGCCGGGTTGCGCAACTCCCCCCGCCCAGCCCCGGTCCACCCGCACCATGGAACCCCCGCACCCCCAACTCCGTCCCTCCCCAGGAGACACCGGGAGGCGTTACATGGAACGGCGGACCTTCATCGCAGCCGGCACGGCAACCCTGCTGACCGCCTGCACAGGCAGCGGCAAAGGCAACGGCAGCACAAGCACAGCCGGCTCAACCGCCACCGCGCAGACGACCACCCGAAACCAAACCGCCACCCCCAGACGAACCCCCCGCCCCGCCGACTGGACCGCCCTCGCCCGAGACCTCGACGGCCCCCTCATCCGCCCCGGCGACGCCACCTGGCCAACAGCCCACCGCCTCTACAACACCCGCTTCGACCCCCTCAAACCCTCCGCCGTCGCCTACGTCAGGCACCCCGACGACATCCGCACCGCCCTCACCTTCGCCCGCCGCCACACCACCCCCCTCACCATCCGCAACGGCGGCCACTCCTACACCGGCGCCTCCTCCGCCGACAACGCCCTGATCATCGACGTCTCCGAACTCAGCACCATCCGCACCACGCCCACCACCGCCACCATCGGCGCCGGCGCCAAGCTGATCGACGTCTACCGCACCCTCGCCGCCAAGGGCACCACCATCCCCGCCGGCTCCTGCCCCACCGTCGGCATCTCCGGTCTCACCCTCGGCGGCGGGCACGGCGTGACCTCCCGCGCCTACGGCCTGACCTGCGACAACCTCACCGCCGCCACCCTCGTCACCGCCGACGGCAAGCAGCTCACCGCCACCCCCACCGACCACCAGGACCTCTTCTGGGCCCTCCGCGGCGCCGGCACCGGCACCTTCGGCGTCGTCACCGAGCTGCACTTCAGGACCCACCCGGCCCCCGAGAGCGTCACCGCCCACCTCACCTGGCCCTGGCAGCAGGCCCCCGCCGTCCTCGACGCCTGGCAGCACTGGGCCCTCGCCCAGCCCGACGAGATCTGGTCCTCGCTCCACCTCGGCGCCGCCCCCGGCCGCACCCCCACCGTCTCCCTCACGGCCTTCTCCCTCGGCAGCCACACCGGCCTGCAGAACGCCGTGGACCGCCTGGCCGACCGCATCGGCACCCCCGCCACCACCGCCTCGCTGCGCCGCCGCCCCTACCTGGACGCCATGGAGCTGTACGCCGGCTGCTCCTCCCACGCCGAGGACGCCCAGTGCCACCTCCCCGGCACCACCGCCGGCCGCCACCCGAGGGGCGCGCTGCGCCGCGAGACCTACGCCGCCCGCTCCGACTTCTTCGACCGCGCACTCGGCCGGGACGCCATCCGCACCCTTCTCGCCCAGCTCCCCGCCGTCCGGGGCGGCTCGGCCGCGATCCAGCTCACCGCCCTCGGCGGCGCCGTCAACCGGGTCTCCCCCACGGCAACGGCGTTCGTGCACCGCCGCTCCCGCCTGCTGGCCCAGTACCTCGCCTCCTGGAGCGAGAACGCACCCGGCTCCGCCGCCCAGTCATGGCTGGCCTCGGCCCACAAGGCGATGCGCCCCTACGCCTCCGGCGCCGCCTACCAGAACTACGCGGACGCCTCCCTCAAGAACTGGCGCCAGGCGTACTACGGCAGCGCCGTCCCCCGCCTGACACAAGTGAAGAGGCGGTACGACCCGCACCGCCTCTTCACTCACTCCCAGGCCCTGTAGATCCAGGGCGTCGGGCTCACGCAGCCAGGCTCACGCGGCGAGATCCCGCTCCCCGGCGGCCGCACCCGACATCTCGCTCCGGGCCCCCGGCTCCGTACCGTCCCGCCGCGCGGACTCCCGCGCGTCCTTCGCCGCGATCAGCCACCCCAGCCGGGGCGACCGCTCGATCGCCCGCATGACCGGCGTCAGCAGCGCCATGGCCACCGGCGAGAGCAGCAGCGCCACGGCCGTGCCGAGCGCGAGCCCGCCCACCACGTCGGTCGGGTAGTGCACGCCCATGTAGACCCGGCAGAAGCCCTCGAGCAGCGCGATCCCGATGCCGACGACACCGAACTTGCGGTTGGCGAGGAACAGCCCCACTGCCAGCGCCATGGTGATCGTCGCGTGGTCGCTGACGAACGAGTAGTCGGTCTTGCCGGTGACCAGGACCTCGAGCCCCTGATGGTCGTTGAACGGCCGGGGCCGCTCGACGAACCCGCGTATGGGCACGTTCACGAGCACCGCGACCGCCGCGGCGAGCGGCGCCCAGACCAGCGCGGCCACCGACGGTGCCGCGTCCTCACCGCCGCGCCGACGCACGCCCCACCAGCACCACATCACCAGCAGCACCATGGCGAGGAGCAGCCCGTACTCCCCGATGTACTCCATGATCCGGTCGAACCACGGCGGTGCGTCCTTGGCGAGGCCATTGATGTCGTAGAGCAGGTCGACGTCGGGGTTCGACCCGGATTCGGCGAGTCCAGCCATGGTGCTGCGGCCCCTTCGTCCTCTCTTCCGGCGCACCGTGCGTGCGCCGTCACTGCCACCCCCGTGGTGTGTAGAACCTCTCGTCAGATCTCTCGTCTGCGCGGGCTACGCCAACAGGAACGCACGGCCCCTGCGGATACGTTCCACACTCCACTGAATGATCACGCAGACGTTATCGAAGAGAGACTCATCACCGCAGCTCAGGGGGCTGCCTCACGCTCCGCTCACACCGTCGTGGGGAGTGCTTTCGCGCCATCTTCGGTCACCCGGGTGGCGCCGAAGTAGTCGGGGGTGTCGATCGGATCGAACCGGATCACCGCCCCCGGCCGCGGCGCGTCGATCATGTATCCGCCCCCGACATAGACGCCTACGTGCCGGATGGCCCGGGAGTCGGCCGGATCGTCCGAGAAGAACACCAGATCTCCCGGCAGCAGTTCGTCCCGCTTCGGGTGCGGCCCGGCGTTGTACTGGTCGTTGGCGATGCGCGGCAGCTTGATGCCCACGCTCTCGTAGGCGGCCTTGGTCAGCCCCGAGCAGTCGAAGCGTCCGCCCTGCTCAGCCGTGCCGTTGCCGCCCCAGAGGTAGGGCGTGCCCAGCTTCTTCTGCGCGTACGCGATCGCCCCGGCCGCCTGCCGCGAGGGGTCGACCCGCCCCACCGGCGCCGCGAAGCTCTCCTCCAGCGCCCGGATCCGCTTCACATAGTTCTGCGTCTCCTTGTACGGCGGCACGCCCCCGTACTTGATCACCGCGTAGGCCCCCGCGTTGTAGGAGGCCAGCATGTTTTCGGTCAGATTTCCTGGCACGTCCTTCACATAGGACGCGAGGGTGCAGTCGTACTTGGCCGCCGAGGGAATCGCGTCCTCGGGATCCCAGACGTCCCGGTCCCCGTCCCCGTCACCGTCGATGCCGTGCGTGGCCCAGGTCCCCGGGATGAACTGCGCGATGCCCTGTGCGGCGGCCGGGCTCTGCGCCCGGGGATTGAACCCGCTCTCCTGATACAGCTGGGCGGCGAGCAGCGCGGGGTTGATGGCCGGGCACAGCTTTCCCCACTGGTCCACCAGATCCCGGTAGGCCGCCGGCACAGCCCCCTTCGCCAACGCCTTGGCGGCCCCGCCCCCCACCCCGTTGACGAGGTTCCCGGCGACCACATACACGCCGATGACCAGCAGCATCACAAAGGCCAGTCCGGAGCTGACAGCCAGGGACACCACGATCCAGGCCTTACGCACCGTCAACCACCCTCCGCCCACCGGGGTTCCGCCCGCGTCAGTCTAGGAGCTTCCCCCGCCCGGCCGACCGCAACCGGGACCCCCGCGCCGCCGCCCCGGAAGCAGAAACAGCAGAGAAACAGCAGAGGCCATGCGATGAGCATTGATGCAGATTTCACCTTCCACCTGTCCCGGGAGGTGCCCGTAGCGGACCTCCAGCCCGCCGCCGAGGCGGCGGGCTGGAGCTTCGAGGACGACGGGGACCTGGCCTACGCGATCGGTCCCGACCTCTTCGACTGGATCGTCGCGGCACAGCGGACAGGGGACGAGGTCGTGCGCCGGCTGGAGTCCGTACGCGTTCAAGGTGAGTACTGCGCCTTCATCCTGACGCATCGTGAGGGCGGCGCCGGCTGCATCTTCATCGTCGCCGACTCCGGCAGGTCAGTGACCGTCACACCCAACAAGAACATCGTCCCGCGGCGAGGTCTTGAGCGGTTCGCAGACGGCGAGTGGTACCTCGGTCGTCTGCTCCCCGTGTTCTCCGGGCTCCCGCTGGTCGCGTACTCGCACACCCAGGACATGCGCTGACCCCATGCGACAGGGAGGACATCACCGTGACCGTGCGGCCCGACAAGGCGGCGGACCGGAGCGGTGCCGCGGATAGGTGGCCACGGGCCACTTGAGCAGCCGCCGCACCAGGCTGGCGCGCAGGCGAGGACGATGCCCTCGCCGATCCGGCCCAGCAGAGCCCCTGAGCCGCTCAGACCCTCAGCTCCGTCTCGCCGCCTCCGCCGCCGGAGGTGAGGTCCTGGCGTATGTACCACTCCGTTCCGAGCAGCTGTTCGCGGACGTCCGCCGACAGGCCAGCCAGCAGTCCGGGGGCCGCCCCGCGCCGGGCCTCGCTGCGGTGGGCGGAGACCGCCGCCCACTTCCGGGGCAGCCAAGGGCCTACGTCGACGGTGGTGGTGATGCGGTCGTCCGGGACGGTCCACAGGTCGTCGGCCGTCACTCGCAGACCGTCCAGTGCCCGGACCGCCGAGTGCGGGTGTGCGGCCAGGTAGAGCGCGCGGGGCTGCCAGGGGGCGCCGGCCTCCGGGTACAGGCGCTCGAGTCCGGCCGCCTGTGCGGCCAGTACCGTCAGGCGGTGGGTGTGCACATGGTCCTCGTGGCCGGTCACGCCGCCGTATGCGTCGTGGGTGACGACGATCTCGGGGCGGAAGTCGCGGATGTGCCCGACCAGTCGTCCCACCGTCTCGTCCAGCGGCGCGTCGCACAGCCGCGGGCTGCCGGGCGCCGAGTCGGGCACCCGGGCGTCGGCGTAGCCGAGCAGGCGGGGTTTGCCGGAGACGCCCAGGAGGCGCAGCGCCTCGGCGAGTTCGGCGGCCCGGTGGGTGTGCTCGGCCCAGGTGGCGGTCACGACGGCCGTGCGTCCGCCCTCGGCGGCGTTGCGTGCCAGGACACCGCCCGAGAACAGCGACTCGTCGTCGGGGTGGGCGTACACGGCCAGCAGGCTCGGCATCGGATCGGCCACCTCCGTGGGAACTCAGGCCACCTGAGCCTCCAACGGCCAGCGCACCCCCGTCAGTTCCTCGGACACCGACCACAGGCGCCGGGCCAGCACCGGGTCGCTCGCCGCCCGGGAGCGGCTCACCAGGGTGGGGCTGCCCCGCAGCTCGCCCAGGCCGTCGGGGCCGACATAGCTGGCGCCCGGCAGGTCCTGGGTGGCCGCGTACAGCGTCGGCAGGGCACCCGCGCGGTCGGACTGCGCCACGAGCCGGTTGGCGAGCCGCATCCCCAGCCGGAGCACCGGGTTGGCCGCGTGGCTCTGCAGGTTGGTGGCGGAGTAGCCGGGGTGCGCGGCCAGGGACCGGACCTTGGAGCCCGCCTCGGTCAGGCGGCGCTGCAGCTCCAGCGTGAACAGCAGGTTGGCGAGCTTGGACTGGCCGTAGGCGCGGCTCGGGTCGTAGTCCGCGTCCATGTCGAGGTCGTCGAAGCGGATGGTGCCGTAGCCCCAGCGGTGGGCGCCCGAGGAGACGGTGACCACGCGGCCGGTGATGTGCGGCAGCAGCAGGTTCGTCAGGGCGAAGTGCCCGAGATGGTTGGTGCCGAACTGCATCTCGAAGCCGTCCTTGGTCCGCTGCCGCGGAAGCATCATCACGCCCGCGTTGTTGATCAGCAGGTCCAGCGGCCCCTGCCAGCCGGCGGCGAACTCCCGAACGGAGGCCAGATCGGCCAGGTCGAGACGGCGCACCTCGGTACTGCCAGGCACGGTCGCGGCGGCGGCCCGGCCGCGCTCGGGGTCCCGCACCGCGAAGACGACATGCGCACCGGCGCGGGCCAGCGCGTCGGCGGTGGTGAGCCCGATGCCGCTGTTGGCGCCCGTGATCACGGCCGTACGGCCGCTCAGATCGGGCAGCTGGGTCGCGTTCCACTTCTGCGTCTCGGTCATGCCCCGAATGTAGACGTCGCCAACAATGCTGTCAATGACAACATTGATGACGACGCCAACAATATTGACGACGTCAACATCCCGTTACGATGACCCCATGCCCGCAAGCCGCCCCTACCACCACGGAGACCTGCGCTCCACCCTGCTCGCCAGCGCCGAGCGCACCCTGCGGACGAAGGGCATCACCGCACTCTCCCTGCGCGAACTGGCCCGCGAGGCCGGCGTCAGCCACGCCGCCCCCGGCCGCCACTTCAAGGACAAGCAGGCGCTGCTCGACGCCCTGGCCCTGGTCGGCTACGACCGCCTGGAGCAGGCCCTGAACGCCGCCGACGACCCCGAGCTGCCCCTCGAACCCCGACTCACCGCCCTGGCCCGCGCCTACCTCCGCTTCGCCCTCGACCACGCCGAGCTGCTGGAGCTGATGTACGCGCGCAAGCACGACCCCGACGCCCACGAGCAGATGACCGCCGCCGTCGACCGCACGGTCGGCTCACTGGAGCGGGTCGTGGCCGACGCCATGCGCCGGGGCGAGATCATCGAGGACGACCCCGCCCGCCTCACCCTCGTCACGGGCGCCGGCCTGCACGGCCTCGCCTCCCTCGCCGCCGCCGGCATGCTCGCGCCCGAGGAGGCCCTGGAGAGCATCGGGGAACTGGTCCACCACATGCTGTACGGCATCAAGCCCCGCTGAGCAGCGTCACCCTGACGCCCGCTCAGGGCCGGGCACGAGGGATGCGGCTGGAGACGCAAGAGAGATCAACGACAGAACCACGCGACAGGTTCCGCACCGGCCTCGTTGCCCGGTGTAACCTGCCGTGATACACAGAGTGACGATACGACCCCCTTGCACACCGCCCCCGCTCCCCGAGAGGACCCCGCGCGGGACGGTGGCAAGCTATTCGTACGAAACCTGCCAACGGATGACGCCAAGTCGACATACGACAGCGGCAACGTCGGCGACAATGAGGCTTGACCTCTGCACGTCCGCAGAGGATGCGGAACTACCCAACAGGGGCGGTGACTTACATGCTCTTTGCGGCCGATAAGGGAGACATCGACACCATCATCGGCGGGATCGCTCCGGACTGGGGCCCCTTCGGCAGCCTGGGCAACGAGGCGCGGGTCATGATCGAGGTGGTGATGGCCGTCGCCATTCTGCTCTGCCTCGGCATCGCCGTCTGGGGCGCCGCCAAACAGCGCATCGGAGCGACCGCCCTGCGGGACACCTTCAGCGCCGAACAGGGCAAGGGCCTGATCATCGCCGGTCTGACGGGAGTCTTCATCATCGGCTCCCTCGGCACCCTGTTCACCATCGTCTACGGCATGGCCGTGTAGCCCCCGCGGCATCACTCCCGACCGGGCACGCCCGGCACTCCCCATACCCCACCCGCCCGTCGCGCCCACCGGCTGAGGTTGCGTTTCTCTGATGTCGAGTCACCACACCGCGCCCGCGCGGGAACCAGCACGGCTACCGTCGTACGAGGAGTACACGGAGCACGAGGTGTTTCCGCACGACGTCGAGGGGGCGTACGCGGCATGAGTCTCGGTGACGGCGAGTCGGGCCAGACGCGCACTCGCATGCCGGAAGGCGGCGGTGACCTGTACGGGGGTGCGCGCAGAGGCGGGCGCCGGTCGTCCTCGCGCAGCCTCGTGACGGTGGTCGGCGTCGTCGTCCTCCTCATTGCCGCGATCGCCTTCGCGAACCGTGGAGGAGAGGATTCCGGTACGGGCGAGGAGAGCGCGGACTCACCCAAGTCCGCGGCGACGGCGCCGACGGGCGAGAAGCCGGTGAGCACCAAGGCAGCGGGCATCCCCTCGGGCTTCGCCCACACCCGCCAGGGGGCGGAGAGCGCGGCGGCGAATTATGCGGTGGTGCTGGGCTCCGCCGAGATGTTCGACAAGGCGCGCCGCGACGCCATTCTGCGGGCGGTCATCGTCCCTGGCCGGGTCGCGGCCTTCGAGGCGCAGTTGGACAAGGCGTACTCGCCCAAGTTCAACAAGAGCCTGGGCCTGGACGAGAACGGAAGCGCTCCGAAGGGCTTCACGTTCGTCTCCCGCACGACACCTGTCGGCACCAAGGTCACCGCATGGACGGCCGACTCCGCGACGGTCGAGGTCTGGTGCAGCGGCCTCCTGGGCCTGGCGGGAGAGAAGTCCACCAATCCGGTCACCAGCAGCTGGTTCACCATCACGATGCAGCTCGAGTGGACCGACGGCGACTGGAAGATCGTGACCCATTCGCAGAAGGTCGGCCCCGCACCGATTCCCGGTGACGAGCGGGCCGCCGGCGCCGACGAGATGGCGAAGGCCGTCAAGGAGTACGGAGGGTTCACGTATGCCCGCTAGCCGCCGCCTGGTCAAACTGACCGGCCTCGTCGTGGCCGTGCAGACGGCAGCCGTCCTGTTCCCGGCCCGTGCCCTCGCTGCACCGACGCCCACGCCCACCCCCAGCGACGACCCCTGCGACCTGATCCATGGCCCCGCCAAGGACTACTGCGAACAAGGCCAGTCCAACGGCCGCTCCGGCTCCCCCGGCAAAGGCGAGGGCGGGCTCAGTGACCCCAGCACCACCCTCGACCCCCTCGCCTCCCTCGCCAAGGGCTGTGCCGAGGCCGCCTCCTGGACCGTCAAGAAGCTCAGCGCGGCCGTCGAGGCGACCGCCGAGGTCGACTTCACCAACAGCACGTTCCTTCAGCAGTACGCCGTCGTCTTCGCCGCCTCCACCATCCTCACCCTGCTCCTCTGGCTGCTCGCCGTCGCCAAGAGGGCGGTCCGGGGCGTGCCCTTCACCACCGCCCTCTCCGAAGCCATCGGGTTCCTCTGGCTCACGGTGCTGGCCTCCGCCTTCACCCCGCTGATCCTCTACACCGTCGTCTCCGCAACCGACTCCGTCACGGACGTCCTGGCCAAGGCGACGGGCGATCAGACCGACATGTTCTTCGGGACGTTCGCCGCCGCCCTGGAGAAGGGCGACGACATCGGCGGCGGACCGATCATGCTGATCGTCGTCTCCTTCGTGTCGATCATCGCCGCCGGCGTGCTCTGGCTGGAGCTGGTCATCCGCGCCGCCCTGCTCTACGTCGGCGCCCTCCTCGGCACCGTCGTCTACGCGGGCCTGGTCGACAAGAACCTGTGGGGCCACGTCCGCCGCTGGGCCGGCATCATGATCGCCGTCATCCTGGTCAAGCCGGTCATCGTGATCGTCCTCGGCCTGGCCGGCGCGCTCTCCGCGGACGACGGACCGGACGCCTTCTCCGCCGTGGTCTCCGGCCTGGCGATCATCCTGCTCGCCATCTTCGCCTCGGCGATGATCTACCGCTTCGTCCCCGGCTTCGGCGACGAGATCGCCGGCTCCCGCAGCAACCGCATCATGCAGGGCGCCGAGAGCAAGGCCGCGGCCGTCATCAGCTCCCCGGCGACCCTGGTCGCCCAGGGCATCAAGACCCACAGCTCCCGCGCCCACCACAGCGAGCCTCCCCGACCGTCCAACCCCGCCTCCGGCGGCGTGGCCGCGCACAGCTCGCGCACCTCCGACGGCGGCGGAACTGTCCCCTCCGCCGCACCCGCACCCCGCTCGAGCAGCCCGGTCAACACCCCGCACGCCAGCAACACCCGCACCAGCAGTACGAACCGCACGGGAGGTGAAGGGCGTTGACGACCGAGTCCCACCTGTCCCCTCCGGTCACGCCCCGCCGTACGTATCTGATCGGCCGTGCCCGGCCGAACGCGATCATCGGCCGCAACCGCGAGACCGGCGAGATCGCGCTCATCGTCGTGGGCGCGTTCCTCGGCATGATGTGCGGGCTCCTCGTGCCCATCCTGTCCCTGCGGATCGTGCTGCTCGCCGGGCTGCCCATGCTGGCGCTCGCCGCCGTGTACGTGCCGTACAAGCACCGCACGTTCTACAAGTGGTTCGAGATCAACCGCAGCTACAAGCGCACCCTGCGCAACGGCGCCGTCTACCGCTCCGGCGTGATCGAGGCCGGCACCCGGCTCGACGGGCGCGAGGTGGAGGTCGGACCGCCGCCCGGCATCGGGCGCATCACCTGGCTCTCCGCGCCCTTCGGCCCGGACGAGATCGCCGTGCTCCTGCACGCCGACCGCAAGACCGTCACCGCCGCCATCGAGATCGAGGGCCCCGGCGTCGGACTGCGCGACTCCGAGGACCAGGAGGCCCTCGTCGACCGCTTCGGCACCCTGCTCAAGCACGTGGCCAACGGCGACGGCTTCGTCACCCGCCTGCAGATGCTCGCCCGCACCCTGCCCGCCGACCCCGACGCCCACGCCAAGGACGTAGCCCTCCGGGGCGACGACCGGGCACCGGCCTGGCTGCAGGAGTCCTACGACCAGCTGCAGTCCATGGTCTCCACCAGCAGCGAGCAGCACCGCGCGTACCTGGTCGCCTGCATGCACTACAACCGCGAACTGGCCGCCGAGGCCAACGCCGTCGCCCGCGCGATGCGCAGCCAGCACGGCCGGGTCGACCGGGACGCCGGGCTCGCCGTCGTCATGGCCCGCGAGCTGACCGACATCTGCTCCCGGCTGCAGGAGGCCGACATCCGGGTGCGGCAGCCACTCGGCCAGAGCCGGCTGTCCTCGCTGATCCACTCCATGTACGACCCGGACCACCCCATCGACCACATCCAGGCGATGACCAAGCGCAACGCCTGGCCGGCCGAGCTGGACGCCACCGAGCCGACGTACCTCCAGGCCAAGACCCGCGAGTCCGCCACCCGCGCCCCCTGGTGCCACGCCACCGCCTGGGTGAAGGAATGGCCGATGACCCCGGTCGGCGTCAACTTCCTCGCCCCGCTGCTCGTCCACACCCCCGACGTCATCCGAACGGTCGCCGTGACGATGGATCTCGAGCCCACCGAGGTAGCCATCGAACGCATGCTGACCGAGAAGACCAACGACATGGCCGAGCAGTCCCGCGCCGCCAAGCTGAACCGCACGGTCGACCCGCGCGACGTCGCCGCCCACTCCCGCCTCGACCAGCGCGGCGAGGACCTGGCCAGCGGCGCCGCCGGCGTCAACCTCGTCGGCTACATCACCGTCTCCTCCCGCTCGCCCGAGGCCCTCGCCCGCGACAAGCGGACGATAAGAGCCTCGGCCGGAAAGTCGTACCTGAAGCTGGAGTGGTGCGACCGTGAGCACCACCGCGCCTTCGTGAACACACTCCCGTTCGCCACCGGCATTCGAAGGTAGGGGCTGATTCCAGATGCGGGATCCGCTGTCCGTCGTCACCGACGCCTTCACCTCCTTCCTGTTCGGGAAGGTGGAGACGACCAGGCTGCCGGTGCGCACCTCCACCGGCCAGGCACAGGCGGTCTATCTGCCGACCGCCGCCCCCGGCCTCGGCGACTCCGGCGTCATCATCGGCCGCGAGGTCTACTCCGGAAAGGGCTACATCTACGACCCCTTCCAGCTCTACGGCCAGCAACTGCCCGCCCCGCACTGGCTGGTCCTCGGCGAGTCCGGCAACGGCAAGTCGGCGCTGGAGAAGACGTACGTGCTGCGCCAGCTCCGCTTCCGCGACCGGCAGGTCGTCGTCCTGGACGCCCAGGGCGAGGACGGCGTCGGCGAATGGAACCTCATCGCCCAGGAGCTGGGGATAACGCCCATCCGCCTGGACCCGATGGCCGCGCTCGACCACGGCATCCGGCTCAACCCCCTCGACCCGGCGATCACCACCACGGGACAGCTGGCGCTGCTCCGCACGATCATCGAGGTCGCGATGGGCCACGCCCTCGACGAGCGCTCCGGCTTCGCGCTGAAGGTCGCCCACTCCTACGTCAACGAGACCATCACCGACCGCCAGCCGGTCCTCTCCGACATCGTCGACCAGCTCCGCCACCCCGAACCGGAGTCGGCCGAGTCGATGAATGTCGCCATAGACGACGTACGGGCCTGGGGTCTGGACGTCGCGCTGGTCCTGGACCGGCTCGTCGACGGCGACCTGCGCGGCATGTTCGACGGCCCGACCACGGTCGGCATCGACCTGGACGCGCCGCTCATCGTGTTCGACCTGTCCCACATCGACCGCAACTCCATCGCCATGCCCATCCTCATGGCGATCGTCGGCGTGTGGCTGGAGCACACCTGGATCCGCCCCGACCGCAAGAAGCGCATCTTCCTCGTCGAAGAGGCCTGGCACATCATCAACAGCCCGTTCGTGGCCCAGCTGTTCCAGCGCCTGCTGAAGTTCGGCCGCCGGCTCGGCCTGTCCTTCGTCGCCGTCGTCCACCACCTGTCCGACGTGGTGGACGGCGCGGCGGCGAAGGAGGCAGCGGCCATCCTGAAGATGGCGTCCACCCGGACCATCTACGCCCAGAAGGCGGACGAGGCGAGGGCCACCGGCCGGGTCCTGGGTTTGCCCAGGTGGGCGGTGGAAATCATCCCCACGCTGACACCGGGCATCGCGGTGTGGGACGTCAACGGCAATGTCCAGGTGGTCAAACACCTGGTCACCGAGACCGAACGGCCCCTGGTCTTCACCGACCGCGCCATGACCGAGTCCTCCACCGACCTGTCCGACGACGCCCTGCGCGCCGCCGAACGGGAGGCGGAAGAACGCGCAGCGGCCTTCGTGGAACAGCACGTCGGCGACTCCGAATCGACGGTGGCGTAGGCACAAGGGGGAGGGCGGACACGTGAGACCCGAGGACCACCGCGGGCGCACCGGCCAGGGCGGCATCCCCGACGGACTGCTGGTCGGCGTCCTCGCCTTGCTCCTCGGCATGACCGTCCTGATCTGGACGGGCACGGGCCTGGCCGCCCTCTTCGCCCACGGCTCCTGGCCGTCCGGCGTCACCTTCTCCCGCACCCCGCACGCCATGCGCCGGCTCATCGCCGAACCCCACGACATCCCCGGAGCCTGGCCGGACACCCCGTCCACCGACCTGCCGGGCTACGGCCTCTTCTGGGGCCTGCTCATCGGCCAGCTGATGGTCCTGTTCGTGCTCACGGTGTTCGTGATGGGCACGGTGGCCCGCTGGAGAGCCGGCCGGGCCCGCCGCCGGGCCGAGCGCGCCGCGGCGGCCAAACGGCAATGCACGCAGCCGGAGACGGCGGCCCCCGCGCCCCAAGCGCCCCCGGTCCACGAGGTCCCCACGCCCAGACCCGTACCCGAGCCGGAGCAGCAGACGGCACCGAAGCAGACATCGGCGCAGGAGACAGCGCCGCTGGAGACGTCACAGCAGGAGACAGCGCCGCTGGAGACGTCACAGCAGGAGACAGCGCCGCTGGAGACGTCACAGCAGGAGACGGTCCCCGCCCTCAACGGCGCCCCCGCACCGGCCGGATGGGACCCCCACCGCGCCGAGAGCTCCGTGCACTACGGCCCACCGGCCACCCGCCACTCCACCGCCACCCAGGCCGTGCAGGACGCCACCGGCCCGGTCCTGGTCGTCACCTCGAACCCGGCCCTCTGGGAGGCCACCAAGGACGCCCGCGCCAAGCTGGGCCCCACCCACCTCTACGACCCGACCCACCTCTGCGACACCCCGTCCCGCCTCCACTGGTCCCCCACCACCGGCTGCGAGGCCAAGGACACGGCCGTGGCGAGAGCGGTCGCCCTCCTCACCCCCGTACGCCCCACCTCCCGGCTGGACCAGGCGGTCAGCGACACCGCCGAGACCCTGCTGCGCAGCTATCTGCACGCCGCAGCCGTCGACGGCCGCACCACCCGCCATGTCCACCGCTGGTCCCAGGGCACCCAGCTCCAGGACGCGGTACGCATCCTGCGCACCAGCCCCAAGGCCGCCGCCGGTTCCGCGGGTGAACTCGAGGCGGCCCTGACCGCGCACCCCGAACGCCGGGACATGGCCCAGCAGCTGATCACCCGCGCCCTGTCCGCGCTCTCCACGGTCAACGTCCGCGAGGCCTGCACTCCCAACCGAAATGATGCCCTCGCCTTGGATTCCTTCATCCATGAAGGGGGCACGCTTTATGTGGTGGGGGAATCCATCGAGTCCCCCCGCACCACCCCGGGCGCTATGCCCCTGCTGACGGCTCTCGCCGCAAGCGTGGTCGAGCACGGCCGGCGCATGGCCGCACGGTCATCCTCCGGTCGGCTCGACCCACCACTCACCCTCGTCCTGGACGACGTGGCGGCCGTCGCACCGCTCCCCCAGCTCCCGGAACTCCTCGCCCACGGCGCCGATCAGGGCATGCCCACCCTCGCCCTGCTCCGCTCCTGCGAACAGGGCCGCGCCCGCTGGCCGCACGACGAACTCCCAGTCTGAGCCCCCAGGGCCCGGCAGGGACGCCTCACCCGCGCTCCAGCACCAGCTCCAGCTCCCGCTTGTCCGACCCCTTCAGCGGCACGGTCAGCCCACTGGGCTCGAACCCGACCCTGCGGTAGAAGCGGTACGCCCGCGTATTGTCCTCGTGCACGAACAGCCGCACCCGCTCCACCCCGTGCGCCCACGACCAGTCCAGCGCCGCGTCGAACAACACCTCGGTCAGCCCGCTCCCGCGCTCCTCGGGCCGCACATACACACCCACCAGGTGGCCCTGCTTGTGCTCCACGACGGCCCCGGTCCAGTCCGTGGTGCCCGGCTCCTCCACCAGCACCGTCACCGAGCCGACCCACCGCGCGTCCGACGCCACGGCGATGAACTGCTGCGCCCCCTCCGAGCCCTCGGCAGTCCGGGCCGTCCGGTCCCGCCAGAAGTCGTCGGCCTGCGCGGCCGCATGCTCGTACGTCTCCAGATAGGCCAGGTGCGCCACCGGATCCCGCAAGGCCGTCAGCCGCAACTCCTTGACCGCACGCCACTCCTCGGCACGCACGGCCCGGATCACACCGTCCCCGAGGGGCTCACCACTACCGGTCATGACCGCCACCGTAGTACCGGGGTACGGCGCCCTCCCACCGGATTACCTGCACGGGACCGGAAACGGGACCAGCAGGCCGGTCCTGAAACGCAGAAAACCCCGCACCCAAAGGTGCGGGGTTTCCCGGAAAAATCGTCCGGCGGCG
>NZ_BAAAIZ010000019.1:0-75366 GCF_039526425.1 Streptomyces thermospinosisporus | reverse complement strand
GGTGAGCAGCTCGCGGGAGCCTCGCGGCGGGGGCTGCTCGCGCCGGCCGCCCCGGCGCAGCCCGCGGGCAGCGGACCGGCGTCCGGCAGGACCGCCGCCCGGCGGGAGCCCGTGGACGGTCCCGTCCCGGTGATCTCCCCGCTGGTGCGCAGGCTGGCCCGGCAGAACGGCCTGGACCTGCGCAAGATGACCGGCTCCGGACCCGACGGGCTGATCATGCGCGCGGACGTGGAGAACGCGCTGCGCGCCGCCTCCGCCCACGGCGCCGCTCAGGAGCGGCCCGCCCCCGCGGCGCAGCCGTCCGCCCCGGCCCCCGCCGGCACGGCTCAGGGCATCCCGGCGGGCGTCACCCGCATCCCGCTCAAGGGCATCCGCGGTGCCGTCGCCGACAAGCTCTCCCGCAGCCGCAGCGAGATCCCGGACGCCACCTGCTGGGTGGACGCGGACGCCACCGAGCTGATGCGCACCCGCGCCGCGATGAACGCCGCCGGCGGCCCGAAGATCTCCGTGCTGGCCCTGCTGGCCCGGATCTGCACCGCCGCCCTGGCCCGCTTCCCCGAGCTGAACTCCTCGGTCGACACCGGGACCAGGGAGATCGTCCGCTACCCGGAGGTGCACCTCGGGTTCGCCGCGCAGACCGACCGGGGACTGGTCGTCCCTGTGGTCCGGGACGCGCACCGGCGGGACGCGGAGTCGCTCACCGCCGAGTTCGCCCGGCTCACCGAGGCGGCCCGCGCCGGGACCCTCACGCCCGCGGAGCTCACCGGCGGCACCTTCACGCTGAACAACTACGGCGTGTTCGGCGTCGACGGCTCCACCCCGATCATCAACCACCCCGAGGCCGCGATGCTCGGCGTCGGCCGCATCGTCCCCAAGCCGTGGGTGCACGAGGGCGAGCTGGCCGTGCGTCAGGTGGTGCAGCTCTCGCTCACCTTCGACCACCGGGTGTGCGACGGCGGCACCGCGGGCGGTTTCCTGCGGTACGTGGCCGACTGCGTGGAGCAGCCGGCGGTTCTGCTGCGCACCTTGTGACGGCAGGCCGTCCCTGATCGGTCCCGGTCCGCCGCGCGGCCGGGTGCCTGCCCCCGCGTTCCCTGTGATCGCGGGGGCCGCGCATACTCGGGGGTGTGAGCGAACTGGAGCACCCGGGCGGTCCGGGCGGCGGCGTGCCCGCCTACGACGCCGTCGTGCTCGCCGGCGGGGCCGCGCGCCGGCTCGGCGGGGCGGACAAGCCCGCCGTGCGGGTCGGCGGCCGGACGCTGCTCGACCGGGTGCTCACCGCCTGCGCCGGCGCCCGGACCACCGTGGTCGTCGCCGACCCCCGGCCCACCGCGCGGCCCGTCGTCTGGGCGCGCGAGGAGCCGCCGGGCGGCGGACCGCTCGCCGCGCTGGAGGCCGGCCTCGGGCACACCACGGCGGAGCACGCCCTGCTGCTCTCCGCCGACCTGCCGTTCCTCGACGCCCGCACCGTGCAGGAGCTGCTCGCCGCGCTGCGCGGCACCGGTGCCGACGGCGTCCAGCTCACCGACGAGGGCGGCCGGGAGCAGCCGCTGGTGGCCGCGTACCGGACGTCCGCGCTGCGCCGCGAACTGTATGCGCTCGTCTCCGCGCACGGCGCCCTGACCGGGCTGCCGCTGCGCCGGCTGACCGCCCGGCTCGACCTCACCCGACTCACCGGCCCGGTGGCGTCCTTCGACTGCGACACCTGGGACGACATCGCCACCGCCAGGGCACGCATCAGGGAGCATGGGCACGTGCTGGATGAATGGATCTCCGCAGTCAAGGACGAGCTGGGCATCGACCTGGACGTCGACACCGGGGTGCTGCTCGACCTCGCCCGCGACGCCGCCCACGGTGTCGCGCGGCCGGCGGCACCGCTGACCACCTTCCTGGTCGGGTACGCCGCGGCCAGGGCGGGCGGTGACCGCGAGGCCGTCGCCGACGCCGCCCGCAGGGCCGCCGCCCTCGCCGCCCGCTGGGCCGACGAGACCACGGCGGACGGCACCCCGCCCGCACCCATGGGAGGCGCCCCCGCCGGGGATGCCGCCCCGGACGCCACCCCCGACACCCGCACGGACGCGAGATGAACACGCACCCCGGCCGGGCCGACGAGGACGCCGATGACCTCGACGTCGAGGAGGCGCTCGCCCTCGTGAACGACAACCGCCGCACGGCCACCCCTCAGTCCCCGGGCACCTCGCCGGGCGCGGGCCACGGCGACGCCCGGCACCGGCACGCCGCCGACTGGTCCGACGCCAGGACCGCGGCCGAGCTGGCGGGCCGCCGCACAGCCCGCCGGGGCCCCGTCCAGGTGCCCGTCGCCGAGGCGCTGGGCCTCACCCTCGCCGCGCCCCTCACCGCCCTCACCGACCTGCCCTCCTTCGACACCTCGGCGATGGACGGCTGGGCGGTCTCCGGCCCCGGACCCTGGGACGTACGGGAGAAGGGCGTCCTCGCCGGGCACACCGCGCACGCACCGCTCACCGACGGCGAGGCCGTGCGCATCGCCACCGGTGCCCGCATCCCGCCGGACACCACCGCCGTGCTGCGCACCGAGCACGGCCGCCTCGACGACAAGGGCCGGCTGCATGTCGCCGCGTCCCAGGCACAGAACACCGTCTCGCACGGCCAGGACATCCGTCCCCGGGGCCAGGAGTGCCGCGACGGCGACCACCTGCTGCCCGCCGGGACGGTGGTGACCCCGGCCGTGATCGGACTCGCCGCGGCAGCCGGCTACGACACCCTCGCCACGGTGCCCCGGCCCCGCGCCGACGTCTTCGTGCTCGGCGACGAACTGCTCTCCGAGGGCCTCCCGCACGAGGGGCTGATCCGGGACGCGCTCGGACCGATGCTGCCGTCCTGGCTGCGCGCCCTGGGCGCCGAGGTCACCGGGATCCGCCGGGTCCCCGACGACGAGGACGCCCTGCACGAGGCGATCACGGCCTCCGGCGCCGAGGTCGTCGTCACCACCGGCGGCACCGCCTCCGGGCCCGTCGACCACGTCCACCCCACGCTGCGCCGCATCGGCGCCGAGCTGCTGGTGGACGGAGTGCGGGTGCGTCCCGGCCACCCCATGCTGCTGGCCCGCATCAAGGAGGACCAGCATCTGGTCGGGCTGCCCGGCAATCCGCTGGCCGCCGTGTCCGGGCTGCTCACCCTCGCCGAGCCGCTGCTGCGCACCCTGGCGGCACGGCCCGCTCCCGAGCCGTATGCGCTGCCGCTGCGGGACGGTGTGCAGGGGCACCCGGACCACACCCGGCTGATCCCCGTGGCGCTGCGCGACGACCACGCGATGCCCCTGCTGTACAACGGACCGGCCATGCTGCGGGGCATCGCGGCGGCGGACGCGCTCGCCGTGGTACCGCCGGGCGGTGCACGGCCGGGCCAGGAGGCCGCCATGCTCGACCTGCCGTGGGCGGCCGGAGGAATCGGGGTGTGTTTCACGTGAAACTTCCGGGTCAGGACGTCATCGCACGCCAGGCGGACGAACACCTGGTGACCCACCGGGTGACGCTCCCCAGGAAGATGGTGGAGCATCCCATCCGCCAGGTCGGCAAGCGCCTGCTGATGGCCCTGCTGGTGCTCGTGGTGACCGCCTTCGTCGTCTACGCCGACCGGGACGGCTACGACGACAACGCCGACGGAAGCCTCGATCTGCTCGACTGCTTCTACTACGCGACCGTCACGCTCTCCACCACCGGATACGGCGACATCACCCCGGTGAGCGACGCGGCCCGGCTCACCAACATCTTCGTCATCACGCCGCTGCGCGTGCTGTTCCTGATCATCCTGGTCGGCACCACCCTTGAGGCGCTCACCGAGCGCACCCGTGAGGAGTGGCGACTGAACCGCTGGAGGTCCACGTTGCGCGATCACACCGTCGTCGTCGGATACGGCACCAAGGGCAGGTCGGCGATCAAGACCGTCTGCGCGACGGGGCTCCGCAAGGAGCAGGTCGTGGTGGTCGACCCCAGCAACAAGGCGATCGACGCCGCCACGGCCGACGGCTTCGCGGGAGTCGTCGGGGACGCCACCCGCAGCGAGGTCCTCAAGCGTGCCGAGGTGTTCCGGGCCAAGCAGGTCATCATCGCCACCCAGCGCGACGACACCGCCGTGCTGGTGACACTGACGGCCCGCCAGCTCAACCGCAACGCGAAGATCGTGGCCGCGGTGCGGGAGGAGGAGAACGCGCCGCTGCTGAAGCAGTCGGGCGCGGACGCGGTCATCACCAGCGCCAGCGCGGCCGGCCGGCTGCTCGGCCTGTCCGTGCTCAGCCCCGCGGCCGGCATGGTGATGGAGGACCTCATCCAGCAGGGCAGCGGACTCGACATCGTCGAACGCCCGGCGATAAAGGCCGAGGTGGGCAAGACGCCCCGCGAACTCGACGACCTGGTGGTGAGCGTGGTCCGCGGCCACCGTGTCCTCGGCTACGACGACCCGGACGTCGGCACGGTCCAGCTGACCGACCGCCTCATCACCATCGTCCGGGCGACCCCGGTCACCCAGGTCACCCCGGACATCCGCCCGCTCCCCCGGCCGTGAAAGCCGTTCGTCCCCGGCAACGCTCCGAAGCGTCGCCGAGGACGAAGGACTCGGGTCTGATGCCGAGGCCGAAAGCCCCAGGTCCTACTTGCGGTTGTACAGCCGCATGGTGACCGGGCCGAAGACCAGGACGAACAGGGCCGACCAGCCCAGGGACCAGGCGATCTCGTCGGCGGGCCAGTCGCCGGCCATCAGGCCCCGGACGGCCGAGGCGAGGTGGGTGACGGGGCTGTTGTTGACGAAGGCCTGCAGCCAGCCCGGCATGGTGCTCGGGTCGACGAAGACGTTGGACAGGAACGTCAGCGGGAAGATCACCATCATGCTGACGCCCATCACCGACTTCTCGGTGCGCAGCAGCAGACCGAACATGGTCCAGATCCACGAGAAGGCGAACGAGAACACCACCAGCAGCGCGACCCCGGCGACCACGCCGCCGACCCCGCCGTCCGGGCGGAAGCCCAGGATCAGGCCGACGGTGAGCATCACCACGGACGCCAGGGTGTAGCGCAGGGCGTCACCCAGCAGATAGCCGACCATGGTCGACGGCCGCCAGATCGGCAGGCTGCGGAAGCGGTCGAAGACGCCCTTCTCGATGTCCGTGTTGACCGAGACACCGGTGTACATCGTGATCATCACGACCGACATCACCAGGATGCCCGGCAGCAGGAACTGGATGTACTCCCTCGGCGATCCCGCCAGCGCCCCGCCGAACAGGTACGTGTACATCAGCACCAGCATGATCGGGAAGGCGGTGACGTCGAAGAGCTGCTCCGGCACATGCTTGATCTTCAGCATCGCCCGCCAGCCGAAGGTGAGCGAGGCCTGCCAGGCGCTGGGCCGGGGCGGGCGCTCCTTGGCGACCAGCAGCTCGGCGAGGGAGTCGGTGCGGACCGGGGCGAGTCCGGTGCTCTCGGCGGTCGTCGCGGTGCTCATGCCGCCACCTCGTCCTTCGCGTCGTGGGAGCCGGATGCTGCGCCGGATGCTGTCGAGTCCGGCGTGTGGGTGTCGTGTCCGGTGAGGGCGAGGAACACCTCGTCCAGGCTGGGCTGGCCCAGCGAGAAGTTGTCGACGGTGATGCCGGCGGCGGCCAGCTCGTTCAGCGCCCGGGCGGCCTGCTCGGCGGCGGTGTCCTGGCCGGCGGCCGCCGAGAGCCGGGCGGTCAGCGCCACCGGGTCGGGCTCGGCCTGCACCTGCGCGTCCAGGGCGCGGCGCAGCAGGTCGGCCGCCTGCACCCGTTGGTCCGGGTCCCGTAGCCGCAGATGGACGGATCCGGCGCCGACGGACGCCTTCAGCTCGCCCTTGGTGCCCTCGGCGATCACCTTGCCGTGGTCGATGACCGCGATCCGGGAGGCCAGCTGGTCGGCCTCGTCCAGGTACTGCGTGGTCAGCAGCACCGTGGTGCCCTGGGCGACCACCGCGCGCACGATGTCCCACACCTGGTTGCGGCTGCGCGGGTCCAGACCGGTCGTCGGCTCGTCCAGGAACAGCAGGTCGGGGGTGTTGAGGATGGACGCGGCGATGTCGATACGGCGCCGCATGCCGCCCGAGTAGTGCTTCACCTGCTTGCCGGCCGCCTCCGTGAGGCCGAAGGCCTCCAGCAACTGGGCGGCGCGGGTGCGGGCGGCGGCCTTGCCGTGACCGAGGAGCCGGGCCAGCAGCACCAGGTTCTCGGTGCCGGTGAGGTCCTCGTCCACCGAGGCGTACTGGCCGGTGAGGCTCACCCTGCCGCGTACCTCGTCGGCCTCGCGTACGACGTCGTGCCCGAAGACATGGGCCTCGCCGCCGTCCGGGCGCAGCAGCGTGGCGAGCATCTTCACGGTGGTGGTCTTGCCGGCCCCGTTCGGGCCGAGGACCCCGTACACCGTGCCGGCCGGTACGGCGAGATCGACGCCGTCCACGGCCCGGGTCTCACCGAAGGTCTTCACCAGGCCGGCGGTCTCGATCGCCAGGCCGGACGTCTGCTTGCTCATGCTCCGGGTCCTTCCGCGTGCTGGGCTACGCATGGACAGACCTTCACGGTTGCGCAAACTCATCGCTCGCGTATCCGGATTTCAGGGGAACGGGGACGCAGGGTGCTCGGAGGAGGCGGAGGAGACGGGGGCGCAGGACGCACGGAGGAGACGGAGGAGACGGAGGAGACGGAGCAGACGGGGACGCAGGACGGCACGGAGGAGACGGAGGGCTCACCGAGGAGAAGGGCGGGCAGGAGTAGCGTCCCCCTCATGCATGCGATCACGATTACCGAACCCGGCGGGCCCGAAGTGCTGGTGTGGGACGAGGTGCCCGATCCGGTGCCCGGTGAGGGCGAAGTGCTGGTCGAGGTGGTGGCCGGGGCCGTCAACCGCGCCGACGTCCTGCAGCGGCAGGGCCACTACGACCCGCCGCCCGGTGCCTCCCCCTACCCCGGCCTGGAGTGCTCCGGGCGGATCGCGGCGCTCGGCCCGGGCGTGGGCGGCTGGGCCGTCGGCGACGAGGTGTGCGCGCTGCTCTCCGGCGGCGGCTACGCCGAGAAGGTCGTCGTCCCCGCCGGGCAGCTGCTGCCCGTCCCCGAGGGCCTCGACGTCAAGCAGGCCGCCGCGCTGCCCGAGGTCGTCTGCACGGTCTGGTCCAACGTCTTCATGATCGCCCACCTGCGGCCCGGCGAGACGCTGCTGGTGCACGGCGGGTCCAGCGGCATCGGCACCATGGCGATCCAGCTGGCGAAGGCCGTGGGCGCCAAGGTCGCCGTCACCGCGGGCACCAAGGAGAAGCTGGAGCGCTGCGCCGAGCTGGGCGCCGACATCCTGATCAACTACCGGGAGCAGGACTTCGTCGAGGAGATCCGGCAGGCGACCGCCGGCAACGGCGCGGACGTCATCCTCGACAACATGGGCGCCAAGTACCTGGACCGCAACGTCAAGGCGCTCGCCGTCAACGGGCGGCTGGCGATCATCGGGATGCAGGGCGGTGTCAAGGGCGAGCTGAACATCGGCGCGCTCCTCGCCAAGCGCGCGGCGATCACCGCGGCCTCGCTGCGCGCCCGGCCGGTGCAGGAGAAGGCGGCGATCGTGGCGGCCGTTCGGGAGCATGTGTGGCCGCTGATCAGCGGCGGGCATGTCCGTCCCGTGATCGACCGTGAGATTCCGATGCCGGAGGCGGCCGAGGCGCACCGGGTGCTCGAGGAGAGCGGCCACGTCGGCAAGGTGCTGCTGGTCGTGCCGTAGGACGGACGGTCTGGAGCAGCCCGGAACCGGCGCCGGCGTCGGCCGTTCAGCCGCGTCGCAGCCTCAGCCCGAGGAACGCCAGGCCGAGGCCGACGCCGATGAGCACCAGCCCGCTGCCCAGCGGCACGATCCGCTTCACGGGCTCGACGCCGGAACCGGGACCGGCGACGGCGGGTGAGGCCACCGCGGCCTCGGTCGAGGCCGTCGCCTCCGGCTCGGGCACCGGCCCACCCGTGCCGGGCGCCCCGGAGACCGTCCCGGCGTACTCGGTGGCCTTCAAGTCCTGGCTGTCCGGTGCGTCGGGATGGGCTTCGCGGCCCGGCTGCCAGGGCGCGACGCCGACGTCCGGCTCCTCCGCCTCGCGCCGGTCACGGTCCTCGCGTTCCCGCTCGCGCGGCGTCTCCTCCTTCTCCGCGTCCTGCCTCCCGGGCCGCTCCCGGCCCTCACCCGGACGGCTTCCGGCCCGCGAGGGGTCGCCGGAGGGGGAGGGCGACCGGGACGCGACGCCGGGCCGGGCCACGGAATCAGTCCTGGACTCCGGAGGACCCTGCTCCCGCCCATCGGGGCCGTTCCCGGACCGTACCCGCGACTGCGCCTGCGCCTGGGGTCCCGACGCGGCATCGGACCCGGTCCGGCCGCCGGAGATGTCCCCGGCACCCCGCCCGGACCGCTCCCCGGACGACTCCGCATCCCGCTCGGCCCCGCGCCGCTGCTCCTGCCCCTCGTCGCCGGAACCCCGCCCGCCGCTTCCGCCGCCGCCCGGCCCCTCGTCGGCGGCCAGGACCCCCGGCGCCCTCACCTGGGCCACTGCCACCCCGCTCAGCGGAACGACACCGGCAGCGGCCATCACCACCCCCGCCCCCAGGGCGACCCCCGCCCGCAGGACGACCCCCGACGCCGTCGCCCCCGCTCTGTGCAGCCATGGAGTCACGACCGTGACCTCCCGCGCCGGACGGTGCTCGTGCACCCCGCCGGCAAGATGCCGAATGGACGCCCACAAGCGTCCCATCCCTCAATCATCCCGGCATTCCGGACGCGTCCAATCGATCTACGCGGCTCACCCGGCATTTCCCGGCAATTCTCGGAATCGCCCGGCATCGCACGCCGGAAAGGGGTGGATCAGGCCCTCACAGGGGCACCACGGAAGGGACAGGCCCATGTGCGAGAGAATGGCCGTATGGAGATGCCGAGGAACGAACGGTCGCCGGAGAATCCGCAGATCCTGGTCGTGGGCCAGGACGGCATGGCGCTCAGCGGCGGCAACGGAGACGAGGACTCCCGCGAGACCCCGGTGACGGAGCAGGTGGAGCAGCCCGCGAAGGTCATGCGGATCGGCAGCATGATCAAGCAGCTGCTGGAGGAGGTGCGCGCGGCCCCTCTCGACGAGGCCAGCCGCAACCGCCTCAAGGAGATCCACGCCAGCTCGGTGAAGGAGCTGGAGGACGGTCTGGCGCCGGAGCTGGTCGAGGAACTGGAGCGGCTCTCCCTGCCCTTCACGGACGAGGCGACGCCGAGCGACGCGGAACTGCGCATCGCGCAGGCCCAGTTGGTGGGCTGGCTGGAGGGCCTCTTCCATGGCATCCAGACCACGCTGTTCGCCCAGCAGATGGCCGCCCGCGCCCAGCTGGAGCAGATGCGCCGAGCCCTCCCGGCCGGCCTGGCCGACCACCACGACGACCCCCACCACAAGGGCGGCCGGGCGGGCGGCCCGTATCTCTGAGCGCGATCTGGCAGCATGCCGCACCCACCTCGAGACCATGAGGGCCCCGCAGCGAACTGCGGGGCCCTCGGGTCGTCGGCGGGTGCGCCGACAGGGCTACTTCGGGTTGGCAGGCCCTCGGGAACCACAGCCGAGGGCCAACGGCTCGTTGCCGTTGAAGAGCTGCACCTCGATGGAAGCCCGCTTGATGCCATTGGTGTCCTTGGCCGAGGTGTTCCACGTCTCCGCCGACCCCCTTGCCGCCGTACACGTGGTGCCAGGACCAGTACTTGACCTTGCCGGCCGAAGTGACCGTAACCAGCCGGATGGCCGGGTGGTAGCCGTCCGCCTTGGTGTCCTTCGCCCGGAGCGACACCGAGGTCAGCTCGGTCTTGCTCTTCCAGGTCCACGTCCCGCGTCCGTATCCCCCGGTGGCGCTGCAGTCGACGTCAGCTCCGACTGGGGCCGGCTGCGGCGGGACCCGCCGCGACAGGAACGAGGAAGGCTGCCGCAGCAGCGGCGAAAGCGGCGCCGGCGTGCCGAATACCCATGATGCTTCCCCCTTGATCATTTGGTGGTCAAGATCAATGCAAAGGGGGGGTGCATGGCCACGTCAATCAGAACGGCACTCGGCCGTCTTGAACTGCTCCCTCAGGACGGCGGGTTGCCAGTAGAGACCTTAAGGGTGATCTCGGGCATGTCGTCGGGGTCGACGTCGGTGCCGGCTGGCGGGAACTGGTCGCGGACCGAGCCCTCGCCGTAGGTGTTCTCGTCCACGTTGACGATCTTGGGGCCGCTCCAGCCGGCGGCCTGGAAGCACTCCTTCACCGACTTGATGTATTTGAACTTGAAGTTCGGGAGACGGATCTTGTCGGGGTCGTTGTACGACTCGTCGGGATCCGTGCACTCTTCCTTGTCGATCGTCTTCGAGGTGTCCGGCCCCCGGTACCCCGGTTTCTGGCTCACCGAGGCCGTGGCGGAGCCGCCGCCCTCCGGTTCCTTGTCGCCGCCGTTCATCAGGAGGGCCGCGATCAGGCCGCCCGCGGCGAGGATCGCGACGACGGCGGAGCCGATCAGGACCGGCTTGTTGCTGCGGCCGCCGGAGGGGGACGGGGCCTGCGGCGTGATGTTGTACGGCGGCGGGGTCGAGGGACCCTGCTGCGGCGAGTACGCGGACGGAGCAGGCGTCTGGTAGCCGCCCGGCTGCGGGTAGCCGTACGACGGCGCCGGCGCGGGCGTGCCGGACGGCGTGTTGTACGGGTTCGGCGGCGGGGTCGGCTGGTAGGGCGTCTGGACGTTGCCCGACGGGGCCGGGGTGGACTGGTCGATCGGCGGGAACACCGCCGAGCCGACGCCCGACCCGCTCGGCGTCTGCGCGCCGGGCACGATCTGCGGCGGGGCCGGGTGGAAGGACTGCGCCACCCGCAGGCACTCGGTGCGCATGGCCTCGGCGCTCGGGAACCGCTCGTTCGGGTTCTTCTTCAGCGCACGGGCGATCAGCGCGTCCACGGCCGGCGGCAGCGAGCGGTTGATGGAGGACGGAACCGGCGGTTCCTCCTGGACGTGCGCGTAGGCGATGGCCAGCGGCGAGTCCGCGTCGAACGGCAGCCGACCGGTGACCAGCTGGAACAGCATGATGCCGACCGAGTAGAGGTCGGAACGCGCGTCCACGCCCCGGCCCAGCGCCTGCTCCGGCGAGAGGTACTGCGGGGTGCCGACGACCATGCCGGTCTGTGTCATCGATGTCACACCGGACTGCATGGCGCGGGCGATGCCGAAGTCCATCACCTTGACCACGCCGCGCCTGGTCATCATCACGTTGCCCGGCTTGATGTCGCGGTGGACCAGCCCCATCTCGTGGCTGATCTCCAGCGCCGCCAGCACATCGGCGGTGATCTTCAGCGCCTTGTCGGCGGGCATCGCGCCCTGCTGCCGGATGTCCTCGTCGAGCACGGAGCCCAGCGGACGGCCCTCGACGTACTCCATGACGATGTACGGGGTCGTCATCCCGTCGAGCTCGTCCTCGCCGGTGTCGAAGACCGAGACGATGTTGGTGTGCGTGAGTTTCGCCACCGACTGCGCCTCGCGGCGGAAGCGCTCACGGAAGGCCTGTTCCCGGCCGAGTTCCGTGTGCAACGTCTTGATGGCGACCTGACGGTCCAGCACGCTGTCGTAGGCGAGGTGCACGGAGGCCATGCCGCCCTGGCCGAGCAGATCCCGGAGTTGGTAGCGTCCGCCGGCGAGCGCCCGCCCCGTGTTCTGGCTCTGTGCGCCGTCCTGGCTCATGTTCCGCTTCCCCCGTAGCCTCTCCGGCGCTGCCGTCGGTGGCCGTTCCGTCGTAGATTCCGTCGTAGATCCAATGCGCTATTCCCGGCCAAGTCTGCCCCAGGGCTGTGACACGTCAAGCGCGGTGCCCGTTCCGTGACCGTACGCGAAAGAAGCGTCGCGGAAGCGTTACAGGCGTCGTACGCCCGGTACACAGAATTTGCACGACGGCACGGTGGCCGGGTTTGATGGCCGGTCCGTCTTGTGCCCCTCCCGGTGACCCGTCTCGGACCGGAGCCTTGCGCAGAGGCTGTAGCGTGGCCGACGGAGACCGTAACAACACCGCGCGCACCGCGGGCAGAAACGACGGCGAGGACTGATGGCACAGCAGCAGCGCGCTCAGGGCCCGTCCGACCCCGAGGCGACTGGCGGCGGCATGTCGGACGCGCCGGACAGCTGGGGCAACGGCGGGCTGGTCGGCGACGGCCGGTACCGGCTGACCCGCAGACTAGGCCGGGGCGGCATGGCCGAGGTCTACGCGGCCGAGGACGTGCGCCTCGGGCGCACCGTCGCCGTCAAGCTGCTGAAGTCCGACCTCGCCGAGGACTCGGTCGCCAAGGCGCGCTTCACGCGTGAGGCGCAGTCGGTCGCCGGTCTCAACCACCACGCCATCGTCGCCGTGTACGACTCCGGCGAGGACGTCATCGGCGGCCAGTCCGTGCCGTACATCGTGATGGAGCTGGTCGAGGGCCGCACCATCCGCGATCTGCTGATGAACGCCGAGGCGCCGGGCCCGGAGCAGGCGCTGATCATCGTCTCGGGCGTGCTGGAGGCGCTGGCCTACTCGCACCAGCACGGCATCGTGCACCGGGACATCAAGCCGGCCAACGTCATCATCACCAACAACGGCGCGGTCAAGGTGATGGACTTCGGCATCGCCCGCGCGCTGCACGGCGCGTCCACGACGATGACGCAGACCGGCATGGTGATGGGCACCCCGCAGTACCTCTCCCCGGAGCAGGCGCTCGGCAAGGCCGTCGACCACCGCTCCGACCTGTACGCGACCGGCTGCCTGATGTACGAACTGCTGGCGCTGCGCCCGCCGTTCACCGGTGAGACGCCGCTGTCGGTGGTCTACCAGCACGTGCAGGACATCCCCACACCGCCCTCGGAGGCCTCCGACGCGTGCCCGCCGGAGCTGGACGGGCTGGTGATGCGCTCGCTCGCCAAGGAGCCGGACGACCGGTTCCAGACGGCCGAGGAGATGCGCGGCATGGTCCAGTACGCGCTGCAGATGCTCTACGAGAAGGGCGGCCACACCGGCACCTGGAACACCGGCCCGGTGGACATGCACGAGGGCCGTCACACGCCCGCGGGCGGCTTCGCGAACACGACCGTCCTGGGGCACCCCGACTCCGCCGGCACCACGGCGATCCCGCAGCCCGTCATGCCCGGCGGGTACGGCGGCGACGACGGCGGCTTCGACGGCAACGGCAACCGGGGCAGCGGCCGCGGCAAGCTGTGGATCCTCGCCGTGCTGGCGCTGATCGCCGTCGCCGCGGGCGTCGCGCTGGCGCTGAACAACGGCGGCGGCGGGGGCGGCGACGACGACCCGACCAAGCCGCCGGCCACGTCCAGCACCAGCAACGACGACAAGACCAGCGAGTCCCCGAGCGACGACGAGACGGAGCAGGAGCCCGACACCGGCACGGACCCGGGCACCGGCACGGGTGACGACGGCGAGTGGGTCCCGAATCCGGAGCCCACCCAGCGTCCGACGCAGTCGCAGACCAACCAGCCGAGCACCCCGCCGACGTCCACGGCGCCCACTCAGACGCCCTCGCAGGGCGACGACCAGGGCACCACCGAGGGCGAGACCGACGCGGGCACCACCGAGGGCGGCGACGCCGGTACGACGGAGGGCGGCGACGCCGGCACGACCGAGGGCGGCGCCAACGCCGGCGCAAACGGCGCGGGCGGCGTCGCCGACGGCGGCGTAACGGGCGGCTGAGCCCGCACCGCCCCCGGCTCCCCGCCGCCCCCAGTCCTGACCCGCCCCGCGGGCCTTCAGCCCGGAACCCTGCGCCCGATCCTGCCGGAGCCCGGGGCTCCGGCCCCGCCGGCTCTTCGGGTTTGGTGCGCCGAGCTGGTCCGCCGCTTGGGCCTTCGGGCCTGGCACTGTGCGCCCGGTCCGCCCCGCCCGAGTCCGGGGCTCCCGCCCCGCCCGAGTCCGGGGCTCCCGCCCCGCCGGGCTCTTCGGACTCGCAACGCGAGCCGATCCGCCGCCCGGCCCTTCGGCTCCGGCATCCTGCGCTCGCTCCGCCCTGCCGGAGCCCGGGGCTCCGGCCCCGCCGGCTCTTCGGGTTTGGTGCGCCGAGCTGGTCCGCCGCCCGGGCCGTCGGGCCTGGCACCGTGCGCTCGCTCCACCGCTGCCGGAGCTCGGGGTTCCCGCCCCGCCCGGCCTTTCAGGCCGGGTACCCGATCCGCCCCGCCCGCCCGAGTCCGGGGCTGCTGCCCCCGCCCCCCGCCCCCCCCCCCCCCCCGGCCCCGCCCCCAAATCCGCCCGGCCGGAGCCTGATGCCCCTGTCTCGCCCGGCCTTCGGGCCCGGCTCCCTGCGTTCGCTCCGCCCTGCCGGAGCCCGGGGCTCCCGTCTCGACGGGCTTTCGGGTCCGGTGCGCGAGCTGGTCCGCCGCCCGGGCCCTCGGCCCGGAACCCTGCGCCCGATCCGCCCCGCCCAAGCGCGGGACTTCCGCGCCGCGCGGGCCTTCGGGTCCGGCACCGGGCGCCCGAACGATCCGCCCGGCCCGAGCCGGGGGCTCCCGTCCCGTCCGGCGCTTCGGGGCCGGCACGCCGAGCTGGTCCGCCGCTCGGGCCTTCGGGCCTGGCACCGTGCGCTCGCTCAGACCCGCCGGAGCTGGGGGCTCCCGTCCCGCCCGGCTCCTCCGCGCCCCCGCACCCCGAGCTCGATCCGATCAGCCCCGCCCGGCCGCGTCCGGCCGGGTGGTTCGGGGGTTCCGTGTGTCGTCGTGGGCGGCGGTTCCAGGCACCGCACAGTTTGCTGGGATTTCGCAAGGCGGTGTCCATATTCCGGACCCCTCGTGACCTGCGTCTCGTCACGGAACGTATGATTTGTATACGCAGCGTCACCAGGAGTGTCCGCCCGTACGGATCGTCGGCTCTTCCCGTGCCCCGGTTCTCGGGATAACGTGCCGTTGCTCCGGCCTCCTGCAAGGCTGTGACCAGCGCGCCTTCCCCGCTTACCCGATTTACTTGGAAATCCAAGCAAAATCGCAGGTCAGAGGGGGTTTCACAGAAATGTGCCGCACTGGGTACGGTGCATAGAGCAGGGCGCTCGCCGGGGCACCTGTCACGCCTGCTCCCGGCCGAGTGGCACCCACCCCGTGCCCGGTGGTCGAGAAGCAGGTGAGCCGCACTGGCCTACCGGCAACCCCGGGGGCCGGACCGACGGAGGAGCACAAGTGACCGTGGAGAGCACTCCCGCGCGCACACCGCGACGCAGCGCCGGGAGCAAGGCCGGCACCACCGGCACCAAGCGCACCACCCGCACCACCAAGAAGAGCACCGAGCCGGCTCTCGTCCAGCTGCTGACGCCCGAGGGCAAGCGCGTCAAGAACGCCGAGTACGACCAGTACGTCGCCGACATCACGGCGGAAGAGCTCCGCGGCCTGTACCGCGACATGGTGCTCACCCGTCGCTTCGACGCCGAGGCCACCTCCCTGCAGCGCCAGGGTGAGCTGGGCCTGTGGGCCTCGCTGCTCGGCCAGGAGGCCGCCCAGATCGGCTCCGGCCGGGCCCTGCGCGACGACGACTACGTCTTCCCTACCTACCGCGAGCACGGGGTCGCCTGGTGCCGCGGGGTGGACCCGACGAACCTGCTCGGCATGTTCCGCGGTGTGAACAACGGCGGGTGGGACCCCAACAGCAACAACTTCCACCTCTACACGATCGTCATCGGCTCCCAGACCCTGCACGCCACCGGCTACGCCATGGGCGTGGCCAAGGACGGCGCGGACAGCGCGGTCATCGCCTACTTCGGCGACGGCGCCTCCAGCCAGGGCGACGTGGCAGAGGCCTTCACCTTCTCCGCGGTCTACAACGCCCCCGTGGTGTTCTTCTGCCAGAACAACCAGTGGGCGATCTCCGAGCCGACCGAGAAGCAGTCCCGGGTGCCGCTGTACCAGCGCGCACAGGGCTACGGCTTCCCGGGCGTGCGCGTGGACGGCAACGACGTCCTGGCGAGCCTGGCCGTCACCAAGTGGGCCCTGGAGCGGGCCCGCGCCGGTGAGGGCCCGACGCTGATCGAGGCGTTCACCTACCGCATGGGCGCCCACACCACCTCCGACGACCCGACCCGCTACCGCGGCGACGAGGAGCGCCAGGCCTGGGAGGCCAAGGACCCGATCCTGCGCCTGCGCCGCTACCTGGAGTCCAAGAAGTACGCGGACGACACGTTCTTCGAGGAACTCGAGAGCGAGAGCGAAGCGTTGGGCAGACGAGTACGCGAAGCCGTCCGTGCCATGCCGGACCCGGACAGCTTCGCCGTCTTCGAGAACGTGTACGCGGACGGACACGCGCTGGTGGACGAGGAACGCGCGCAGTTCGCCGCCTATCAGGCGTCGTTCGCGGACGCGGACGGGGGTAAGTGACATGGCAGAGAAGATGGCCCTGGCCAAGGCGATCAACGAGTCGCTGCGCCGCGCGCTGGAGACCGACCCGAAGGTCGTCGTCATGGGCGAGGACGTCGGCAAGCTCGGCGGCGTGTTCCGGGTGACCGACGGCCTGCAGAAGGACTTCGGGGAGAGCCGTGTCATCGACACCCCGCTCGCCGAGTCGGGCATCGTCGGCACCGCGATCGGCCTGGCCCTGCGCGGCTACCGCCCGGTGGTGGAGATCCAGTTCGACGGCTTCGTCTTCCCCGCCTACGACCAGATCGTCACCCAGCTCGCCAAGATGCACGCGCGCTCGCTGGGCAAGGTCAAGCTCCCGGTCGTCGTGCGCATCCCCTACGGCGGCGGCATCGGCGCGGTGGAGCACCACTCCGAGTCCCCCGAGGCGCTGTTCGCGCACGTCGCCGGCCTGAAGATCGTCAGCCCGTCCGACGCGTCCGACGCGTACTGGATGATGCAGCAGGCCATCCAGAGCGACGACCCGGTGATCTTCTTCGAGCCCAAGCGCCGCTACTGGGACAAGGCCGAGGTCAACACCGAGGCCATCCCCGGCCCGCTGCACACCGCGCGGGTGGTGCGCGAGGGCACCGATCTGACGCTGGCCGCCTACGGCCCGATGGTGAAGCTCTGCCGTGAGGTCGCCGACGCGGCGGCCGAGGAGGGCCGCAACCTCGAGGTGCTGGACCTGCGCTCGGTCTCCCCGATCGACTTCGACACCGTCCAGGCGTCGGTGGAGAAGACGCGGCGTCTGGTCGTCGTCCACGAGGCCCCGGTGTTCTTCGGCTCCGGCGCGGAGATCGCCGCCCGCATCACCGAGCGCTGCTTCTACCACCTGGAGGCCCCGGTGCTGCGGGTGGGCGGCTACCACGCCCCGTACCCGCCGGCCCGCCTGGAGGAGACCTACCTCCCGGACCTGGACCGGGTGCTGGATGCCGTCGACCGCTCGCTGGCGTACTGAGGAGAGGGTCGTGACGACGATGACGAACGCGCCCGTACGCGAGTTCAAGATGCCGGACGTGGGCGAGGGCCTCACCGAGGCCGAGATCCTCAAGTGGTACGTCCAGCCCGGTGACACCGTCACCGACGGGCAGGTGGTCTGCGAGGTCGAGACGGCCAAGGCCGCCGTCGAACTGCCCATCCCCTACGACGGCGTGGTCCGCGCCCTGCACTTCCCCGAGGGCACCACGGTGGACGTGGGCACGCCCATCATCGCGGTGGAGGTCGCCGGCGGGGACGCCCCGGCCGAGGAGGCGCCCGCGCCTGCCGCGCAGCCGGAGCCCGCGCCCGCCGCCGAGGAGCCCGAGTCCGAGGGGTCGGGCCGCCAGCCCGTGCTGGTCGGCTACGGGGTGGCCACGTCCTCCACGCGCCGCCGCCCCCGCAAGCAGCCGGCCGCCCCGTCGCCGGCCGCCGCCGCGGTCCAGACGGAGCTGAACGGCCACACACCGGCCGCTCCGGCGCCCGCGCCCGCGGCCCCGGAGCCGGTGGCTCCCCAGGAGCGCCCGCTGGCCAAGCCGCCCGTGCGCAAGCTGGCCAAGGACCTGGGCGTCGACCTGGCCACGGTCACCCCGACCGGCCCCGGCGGCATCATCACCCGCGAGGACGTCCACGCGGCGTCCGCCGCGAAGAGCGCGGCCACCGCGGTCCCCGAGGCCGAGCCCCAGGCCCCCGCCCCGGCGCCGGCCGCCGCCACCGCCCAGGCGGCCCCGGTCTCGTACGACGCCGCCCGTGAGACCCGCATCCCCGTCAAGGGCGTCCGCAAGGCGACCGCGGCGGCGATGGTCGGCTCGGCGTTCACGGCGCCGCATGTCACGGAGTTCGTGACGGTGGACGTGACGCGCACGATGAAGCTGGTCGAGAAGCTGAAGCAGGACAAGGAGTTCGCGGGCCTGCGCGTGAACCCCCTGCTGCTGATCGCCAGGGCGCTGCTGGTCGCGATCAAGCGGAACCCCGACATCAACGCCTCGTGGGACGAGGCGGCCCAGGAGATCGTGGTCAAGCACTACGTCAACCTGGGCATCGCGGCGGCCACCCCGCGCGGCCTGATCGTGCCGAACATCAAGGACGCCCACGCCAAGACCCTGCCGCAGCTGGCCGAGGCCCTGGGTGAACTGGTGTCCACCGCACGCGAGGGCAAGACGTCCCCGGCGGCGATGCAGGGCGGCACGATCACCATCACCAACGTCGGCGTCTTCGGCGTCGACACGGGCACGCCGATCCTCAACCCCGGCGAGTCCGCGATCCTGGCGGTCGGTGCGATCAAGCCCCAGCCCTGGGTCCACAAGGGCAAGGTGAAGCCCCGCCAGGTCACCACCCTGGCCCTCTCCTTCGACCACCGCCTGGTCGACGGCGAACTGGGCAGCAAGGTCCTGGCGGATGTGGCCGCCATCCTGGAACAGCCGAAGCGCCTGATCACCTGGGCGTGATCACCTCGGCATAGCAGCAAGGGAGGGCCGGAGCCGCGCACACGTGTGGCTCCGGCCCTCCCTGCATGCCGGGGCCTTGCGGAACTTGGGGGACTGTCAGACGTCCGTGAACAGATCCTCCGCCCGCTGCACGGTCCCGGCCCGGTCGAGCCAGTCGTTCACGACCTCGAGGTCGGTGCAGGAGCCGATCCGCTCACGGACCTCGTCGGAGACGGGGATGCCGCGAACTTCGAGCACTCGCAGGACGCCTTTGGCCTCCCCGAGCGCCGTGCCCTCTGCTTTGCCCTCCGCCTTGCCTTCCAGGTAGGTGTCCTCGAACAGCGTCCGGTGTCCGGGGAAGTGGGTGATGACGTTCCGCACCAGCGTCCTCCATTTCGCCTTCGTGGGGGTGTTCTCGAGGCCGATCTCCACCACCTCGAGCCAGTACTCGGTGAGGTGCGGCGTGAACGACATGAATCCACGGGCGACCGTCTCCAGTATGGCCTCGACGCGGCGGTCCTCGCTGTGCACGATGGCCGCGAGCGCTGCCAGGGCCGGCCGCTGAGCCACCGCCGACTCGTCGGTGAAGAACGGGACGGTCTGCGGACCCAGGACGAGCGGCCGGGTGACCTGGGTGGTCCAGGGACCGGCCGTGCAGGCGAAGGGGCCCATCGCCCAGGCCGCCGTGCCGGCGTCCCGGCAGACGGGCACCAGCAGCACCGGCAGGTCGTACTTCGCCTGCAGGTAGGCGACGTAGTACGCCCAGCTCTTCGCCTTCTGCGGGTCCTTCTTCGTCTGCGCCTCGATGGCGACCAGGAAGTGCTCCCCATGGGCGGCTCGTAGGCGAGGACGGTGTCCACCCGGCGTTCCAGGGGCCGGACTTCGGTGGCGTCGGGGGAGAGCGCGCCGAAGTCCTCCTTCGAGGGCGGGGGCAGCCCAGTGCCTCGAAAACGGGTGCGAGGGCCTCCGGGTGGTCGTGGAAGAGCCGATGGGAGGCCTCGTGTGTCGATGTGACCATGGCGCCAGCCTGGGGCGGTCAGGGCGCTTGCGGCTGGCATATGCGGGTCGCTTCACCTGTTCGAGTGCAGCAGGAACGTTCAGATCGGCGGGGCGAGTGGTGGGCTGGGCCTGTCGGGCTAGTGGGTGCGAATCGGGGTGAGGGGCGGGGAAGCCCTGGGTGCATGAGATTTCTGGTGCGCGACCGGCTCCTCGGTATCGGTGAGGACTACTGGATCGAGGACGACCGCGGCAACAAGGTCTACCTCGTCGACGGCAAGGCCATGCGGCTGCGGGACACCTTCGAACTGAAGGACACCCAGGGGCGCGTGCTGATCGACATTCACCAGAAGATGCTGGCGCTGCGCGACACCATGGTGATCGAGCGGGACGGCGAGCCGCTGGCCCGCATCCGGCGCAAGCGGCTCTCCCTGCTGCGCAATCACTACCGCGTGTACCTGGTCGACGGCACGGAACTCGACGTCAGCGGCAAGATCCTGGACCGCGAGTTCGCCGTCGAGTACGACGGTGAGCTGCTCGCGGTGATCTCCCGCAGATGGCTGACCATCCGGGACACCTACGGCGTGGACGTCGTACGGGAGGACGCCGACCCGGCGCTGCTGATCGCCGTGGCGGTGTGCGTGGTGCACCTCGCGGAGAAGGGGGACGACTAGGAAGCAGCCCTGGCCCAGGGGTGTCTGCGGTCAGTGGCGCTCGGGGGGTTCCAGGCCCAGGACGCGGTCCTTGAGGGCGGGGAAGCGTTCGCGGGTGCCGGCCACCGTGGCGGGGTCGAAGTCGACGGTCAGGACCTCCTCGCCGGGGCCGGCCTGTGCCAGTACCTCGCCCCACGGATCGACCACGATCGAGTGACCCGCCTGCGGAACCCCCGCGTGCGTCCCGGCCGTTCCACAGGCGAGCACGAACGCCTGGTTCTCCACCGCCCGCGCCTGAGCCAGCAGCGTCCAGTGCGAGCGCCGGCGCTCCGGCCAGCCCGCGGGCACCACGAAGGTCTCGGCACCGGCGTCCACGAGACCGCGGAAGAGTTCGGGGAAACGGAGGTCGTAACAGGTGGCCACGCCCAGCGTGGTCTGCGGCAGACGCACCGTCACCAGTTCGTCGCCCGCCCCCATCAGCACGGCCTCGCCCTGGTCGAAGCCGAAGCGGTGGATCTTGCGGTAGGCGGCGGCCAGCGCGCCGGAGGGGGAGAAGACGAGAGAGGTGTTGTAGAGCGGACCGTCCGGGTCGCGCTCGGGGATGGACCCGGCGTGCAGCCATACGCCCGCGTCGCGCGCGGCCTTGGCCATGGCCTCGTAGGTCGGGCCTTCGAGGGGTTCCGCCTCGGTCCCGAAGGCCTCGTAGGCGAAGGCGCCGGTGGTCCACAATTCCGGCAGGACGACGAGATCGGCTCCCGCCTGATCCCGTACCATCCCCGCGACCCGAAGCCGGCGTGCTTCGACCGATTCGTCCTCGTTCACGGCGACTTGGAGCAAGGATGCGCGCACAGTACCACCGTCCTGGCATTCGACCCGTACCCACGGGCCTACGATCGTCACACGAAAGCACTGCCGGGGTGCCTCTCCGCAGCGTAACTTAGCCTCCCGAGACACCCGCCGAGTGCAGCCACCGCCCACAGGCAACGCCGCCATCACCTGCCCGTGTACCAACCGCCGAGGGGTCCCAGTTCCGTGAGTCTGCATCCCACCCTCCAGCCCTACGCCGACGCCTGGACCCATTCCATCGAAGCGATATCCGAGCTGGTCCAGCCGCTCCCGGAGGCCGACTGGAACCGGAGGACGCCGTGCCCGGGGTGGTCGGTGCGGGACATCGTCTCGCATGTCATCGGCCTGGACTGCGAGATGCTCGGCGACCCGCGCCCCATCCACACGCTGCCGCGGGACCTGTTCCACGTCACCACCGACCACCAGCGCTACATGGAGATGCAGGTCGACGTCCGCCGCCACCACACGGCGCCGGAGATGACCGCCGAGCTCGAGTACACGATCATCCGCCGCAACCGCCAGCTGCGGAACGAGTCGCGCGACCCGGGCACGAAGGTGCGCGGCCCGCTGGGCACGGAGCTGACGCTGGAGGAGGCGATGCGCCGCCACGCCTTCGACGTGTGGGCGCACGAGCAGGACCTGCGCACGGCGCTGGGCAGCCCGGGCAACCTGGACTCCCCCGGCGCGCACGTCGCCCGTGACGTGCTGCTGGAGGAGCTGCCGCGCGTGGTGGCGGAGAAGGCCCAGGCGCCGCGTAGCTCCGCCGTCGTCGTCGACGTGCACGGCCCCGTCGAGTTCCTGCGCACGGTCCGCACCGACATCCAGGGCCGCGGCACCCTGGAGACCGCGCCCGCGCTCGGCCCCGCCGTCACCCTCACCCTCGACTGGGAGACCTATGTGCGCCTGGCCTGCGGCCGGGTGACACCGGAGGCGGTCCAGGACCGGGTGAAGACGGAGGGCGACGCCGAGCTGGCGGCGGCGATCCTGAGCAACTTCAGGGTCACCCCGTAGCCCGGAGTCCGTGGCCCGAGGGCCCCGCCTTCCCGGCACAGCTGCCGGGAGCGGGGCCCGCCCGGGTCAGGAGGCCGGCGGGAGGACGAGGCTTGGACGCCTGCGCGCCGCCGGCGGATCCGCCTCAAGCGGGCACGTGCACCGTCTCCACCCGGCTCGCCACCAGCCGCTCCTCCCGCCGCGCGGCACGCCGCCGCAGCCGCAGAATCTGGCCGACCCCGAGCGCCTGGAGCACGAACACGGAGGAGAACGCGACGACGTAGTCGTCCCCCGTGGCGTCCAGCAGCACCCCGATGGCGAACAGCGTCGTCATGGAGGCCAGGAAACCGCCCATGTTGGTGATGCCGGAGGCGGTGCCCTGCCGCTCGGGCGGGTTCGCCGGGCGGGCGAAGTCGAAGCCGATCATCGAGGCCGGACCGCACGCCCCCAGCACCGTGCACAGCACCACCAGCAGCCACATCGGCGCCGCGTCGCCGGGATACGCCAGCACACCGGCCCACAGCAGCGCGGTCGCCCCGACCGTGCCCAGCGCCAGCGGCAGCCGCGCCGCGTGATGCCGGGCCACGACCTGCCCGTAGACGAGTCCGACGACCATGTTGGACAGCACCACCAGCGTCAGCAGCTCACCGGCCGTCGCCCGGCTCAGCCCCTGCGCCTCGACCAGGAACGGCATGCCCCACAGCAGCAGGAACACCATCGCCGGGAACTGGGTGGTGAAGTGCACCCACAGCCCGAGCCGCGTCCCCGGCTCCCGCCAGGCGGCGGCGATCTGCCGCCGGACGTAGGCGGCGCCCTGGTGCGGGACGCGCTCCGGTTCGTGGCCCTCCGGGTGGTCCTTCAGGAACAGCAGGGTCAGCACGAACACCACGGCACCGGCGAGCGTGCTGCCCGCGAACGCCGCGGTCCAGCCGAAGCCGTGCAGCAGCCGGGACAGCACCAGCGTGGAGACCAGGTTCCCCGCCATGCCCACCAGACCGGCCAGCTGCGCCACCAGCGGCCCGCGCCGGGCCGGGAACCAGCGGTTGCCCAGCCGCAGCACGCTGATGAACGTCATGGCGTCGCCGCAGCCGAGCAGCGCACGCGCGGCGAGCGCCATGCCGTACGACGGGGAGAGCGCGAAGCCGAGCTGACCGATCGTGAACAGCACCGACCCCATGGCCAGCACCTTCTTGGTGCCGAGCCGGTCGACCAGCAGGCCGACGGGTATCTGCATGCCGGCGTACACCAGCAGCTGCAGGATGGAGAACGTCGACAGGGCGGAGGCGTTGACCTCGAAGCGGTCGGCGGCGTCCAGCCCGGCCACGCCGAGCGAGGTGCGGAAGATGACGGCGACAAAGTAGACCGAGACGCCGATGCCCCACACCGCGAGGGCGCGCCTGCCGCCGGGGGGATCACCGGGCAGCGATCCGGTGGAACCGGCGCTGCTCATCGCACCTCCCCCCGCGCCAGGTGGGAGAACCAGCTCACATGCCGGTGCACGGCCGCGACGGCCGCCTCGGCGTCGCCCTCGCGCAGCGCGCGCAGGATCTGCTCGTGCTCGGTGAGGGTCTTGGCGATCCGGTCGGGGTGGGAGTGCATCACGGCGACGCCCATGCGCAGCTGGCGGTCGCGGAGCTGGTCGTAGAGGCGGGAGAGGATCTCGTTGCCGCCGCTGCGCACGATCTCGGCGTGGAAGCAGCGGTCGGTGACGGAGGCGGCGGCGAAGTCGCCGGCGGCGGCCTGCTCCTTCTGCCGGGCGAGCAGTTCCTCGAGCCGTTCGACGAGGCCGGGCGGGGCCGGCACGGCCTTGCGGGCGGCGTGCTCCTCGACCAGCAGCCGGGTCTCGACGACGTCGGCGATCTCCTGCGCGGAGACGGGCAGCACCAGGGCGCCCTTCTTCGGGTAGAGCCGGAGCAGCCCCTCGGCCTCCAGCCGCAGCAGCGCCTCGCGCACAGGGGTCCGCGACACCCCCACGGCCTCGGCGAGCTCGCCCTCGGTGAGGAGGGTGCCGCCCTCGTAGCGGCGTTCCAGCACGCCCTGTTTGACGTGGGTGTAGACGCGTTCGGCGGCGGGCGGTTGTCTCACGGCGGCCAGGCTCATGCCGACAGGATAGATACAACACGTACGCGTCCTTGCGTCCGTTTCACCATGCGGACGTCAGGCACCCCAGGACCTGACCGGGGTCTCTTGTCGTTCTCCTCTTGTCGTACTCCTCTTGTCGTTTTGCGAGATCCGCGCCTGCCGGTGCACAACCATCCGCCCGAGGTGTGCGTCGGATACATGCGGCCCCGGTATGCGGCCGCTCCTCAACTGGGCCGCAGAGTAGGGCCATTCACGGTAATCGGGGTATTTGACTTGAAGAACGGCATTTTGGGTATCCGCCTCAGCAGAGCCGCCGGCGTCGCCGTGACCACCGGCGCCGTGCTCGCCTCCGGGGCTCTTTACGCGGCGCCGGCGCAGGCCGCCGCGAAGGCTCCCTCGATCGTCGCCAAGGGCGGCTACGTGATGAACAACGCGAACGGGAAGTCGCTGTTCACCAAGGCCGCCGACACGCGTCGCTCCACCGGCTCGACGACGAAGATCATGACCGCGAAGGTCGTGCTGGCGCAGAAGAACCTGAACCTGGACAGCAAGGTGACGATCCAGAAGGCGTACAGCGACTACATCGTCTCGAGGAACGCCTCCTCCGCCCGCCTGATCGTGGGCGACAAGGTCACCGTGCGCCAGCTGCTCTACGGCCTGATGCTGCCGTCCGGCTGCGACGCGGCCTACGCGCTCGCCGACAAGTTCGGCTCGGGCACGACGCGTTCGGCGCGGGTGAAGTCGTTCATCGGCAAGATGAACGCCGAGGCGAAGAAGCTGGGCCTGAAGAACACCCACTTCGACTCGTTCGACGGCATCGGCAACGGCAAGAACTACTCCACGCCGCGCGATCTGACGAAGCTCGCCAGCAGCGCGCTGAAGAACTCGACCTTCCGCTCGATCGTCAAGACGAAGAAGTACACCGCGAAGACCATCACCAAGACGGGCAGCACCCGCACGATGGCTCCGTGGGTCAACACCAACACGCTGCTCAACAGCTACTCCGGCACGATCGGCGTGAAGACCGGTTCGGGCCCGGAGGCCAAGTACTGCCTGGTCTTCGCCGCCACCCGGAACGGCAAGACGGTCGTCGGCACGGTCCTGGCCTCCTCCTCGGCGTCCCAGCGCGAGACGGACGCGAAGAAGCTCCTGAGCTACGGCTTCGGCAAGATCTGACCCCAGGGGCACGCGCCGGCGCACACGCGAAGGGGCTCACCGCCAGGTGGGCCCCTTCGCCGTGCCGGGGCCTCCCTCGAGCGTCCGGCGACTCGCCGCCCTGCCTGCCCTGCTCCGGCCGCGCCCGTACGCCTGTGCGTAAGATCCATGAACGACAGGGGACTTGAGTCCGCGGTGTCACGGGGGGCGAGGTAGGGCATGGCAGAGCCCGGGCAGTCGGGCGGCGGGCAGGGAGGCGGTCCTGACCTGCGCGCGTCCTCCCAGAAGCTGACCAAGCTGGCCGACGACCTGGACGACATGCAGGACCACCTGGACAAGCAGGTCAGGCGCATGGACGCGCTGGTGGACCGCATCGAGGCGGGCTGGCAGGGGCCCGCGGCCAGGACGTACCGGGACTTCCACCGCGCCGCGGCCGAGGACGCCGTACGCATCCGCGAGGTCATGAAGCACCTCGAGCAGGCCGTACGCATGAGCCGCGACGGCTTCTCGAAGGAGGACCTCGGCGTCGTCGCCCGCATCCGCCAGATCCAGGTGGACGTCGCCGGCGAGGTCGACAAGCTCTCGACGCCGAACACCGACGCCGCGTCACGGCCGCCGGCCGGGCCGTCGCGCAGCAGTCTCGAAGCGTACTGAGCGCACGGAAGCCTCAGTTCGTACCGCATTGGTACCGAGTACCGAGCACGTCCCACAGACACCGGGGGAGAAACATGCCCAGCGGGAACAGCCCCGCCGACGACCACATAGCGGTGAAGTTCACGACACTCCAGGAACTCGCCACCGAACTCGAGGACATCCTCAAGAAGCTCAACGAGAAGCTGGAGGACCTGTACGACCGTGTCGAGCCGGTCGTCCTGTCCTGGAGCGGCGAGGCCCGTGAGGTCTTCGTCGAGAAGCTCGACGAGTGGGACCGCTCGGCCCAGGACCTCGAGGCCGCCCAGAAGTGGCTGCACGAGTACGTCACCACGGGTCACACGAACTATGCGGCGGCCCACCAGGCTGTGCTGAACGGCTGGGGGGCCGGCTGATGGCGACGCCGCCGCCCCCGCGGCCCAGCCCGTCGGCCACCCCGCCCGCGGGTGACGTCGAGCCGGCGCCCAGCCGGCCCGGCCCGGAGCCCGAACCGAGCCCCGGCACGTCCCCGGACCCCGACTACGAACCGCCGCCCCCGCCGCCGACCGGGCCCGACGGCCGCCCGTCACAGGCCCGCCGCAAGTGGGAGCGCGAGCAGCTCAGGCAGCCCGCTCCGGGCAGCGGAAGCGGCTTCGACGTCAAGCCCGCGCATCTCTACTACACGTCGGCGCTGATCCGTGACGAGCAGTTCACGTTCCACCAGGCCGCCACACAACTGGTCGAGAACGTGGACCACCGGCAGGCGGCCGGCAAGGGGACGGGCGCGGACGACTTCGCGGCGGCCTACGCGGAGGTGGCCAAGAAGTTCCTGGAGGTGTGGGCCAAGGGCATCCAGAGCATCGGCGGCGTCGCGGTGGGCCTGACCGACACGGCCAACACCTATGTGGCCGCCGACTGGCACTCGCGCGGCATGTACGGGCCGCCCCCGCGCCGGGATGCCCCGATCGGGGTCGGCAAGGTCTCCTACGGACCCGTCGCCTCCATCAAGTGGACCGGCACCGGGGACGGCACGGACACGGAGTTCCTGGCCGGCATCGGTGAAATCCCGGACTTCATCGCGGACTTGATCAAACCCGCGGTCGAGGAGGGGCTGCGGCTGGGCAAGACCCATGAGATCACGCCCGGCGCCGACACGGACAGCCTGCGCAGCATCGGCAACGCATGGGAAGCGGCAGGCAAGGCGGCGCAGAAGTCCGCGGACAGCTTCGCCGGCCGCATCGGGTACCTGACGGACGGCAGCAACGGCGAGTGGCAGGGCGCCATGAACTCCTTCTGCCAGTCCATCTGGGGAACCTCGGCCTGGGGCGGGCGATGGACCGAGGCCGGCGACGCCGTGCCTCCCAGGCAGCCGGGCGGTCGCGACTGGCGGACGAACCCGTCGGTGAAACCGGAGGACCGCCGCCCCGTCATCGAGGTCCTGATGAAGACCGGCGATGCGATGAAGCGGGCCTTTCACGACGTGGCGGACGCCGCCGAGAAATGCCGGAAGACCACCGAGCGGCTCGCGATGGAGGCCACCAAGGCGACGGTCAGGCACTTCGCGCCGGACGGGTTCGGCTGGAGCGAGATGACCAGGCTGGCGGCGGTTCTCACCTTTGCCGAGATCGTGACGGTCTTCCGCTCCCACATGGACAAGTCCGGTGCCGACAAGGCGGTGGAGGAGTGCCACAAGGCGTTCCACGAGGGAGCCGGACAGCTGCGCAAACTCCTGCCGGAACTCCAGGAGGCCTGGCTCAGCGCCCCCACGTACAAGGCGGAGGAGGCACGCGCGGAGGCGTTCGGAGCGCGGGCGCTCAACGAGTTCAAGCGCGAGCACAAGTGGAGCACCCCGGGAGACGCGGACCGCGGCGTCTACCAGGTCGATCTGGCGTCCACGGAGTGGCTGGACAACGCCCACACGGTCAACAAGCACGTCGGCCTGGACGACAACCAGCTGGCACAGCGGCTGAGGGACGATCTGAAGAAGCCGCCGCGGCCGGGAACCGAGTGGCCCCACGGGCAGCCGATGGTGGCCGAGGCCTCTTCGTTCAAGGACCTGGAAAGGGCGCAGAGGATGACCCAGTACAACATCGACCAGAACGAAGAGCAGATCCGCACCTGGCTTGCCGACCCCAAGAGAAAGCGACGCCTGGACATCTTTGTCGAGGAGACACCGTTCGGTGCCAGCGGCAGAAGCATCAACAAGAACGAAATCAAGAGCGACCCCTTTCCGGCCGGAAAGGCGAAGGACGTACACGGTGTCGAGACGCGTCTCGTCTACAACGAAGACCTCGATCCACCCTTCATTGTGCTCACTTCGATGCCCAGAGATCTCTGACGCTAGGATGGCAGCATGACAGACCGGGAACACGTCGACTACTGGACGCTCCAGGGTGCTCGCGCACTTCTGGACCGTTACGACGGCTGGAGCCGGAGAATTCCGGACGACCCGGCTCGCTGGCAGCATGAACTGTTCCCGCGTATTCGTGGCATTCAGAATGCTGAGTCGGACGGCGGGCGAACTCTCCGGGAGATCGCCTACCAATTGCGGCTGGCTGCTGACCTGATGGAGGAATCTCCGGAGGGCGCCCACCCCGCGCTCAAGCGAATTCCCCGTGCTGCCGCCGAGGAACGCACTTCGGATGTGTGGCGGGAAATCGCCGAACACCTGGAGAACTGGAACGATCGCGTCGACCGCAGCACCTACTTCGACACTCCTCTGACGACACGAGAATTGCTGCTGCGCTTCCCGAGATTCCGTCAGATTCTCCCGATCTATTTCGGGCAGGACGGCGTTGCGGTCAGCGATGACATGCAGGGTGCCACCACGGAGGAGGGCATCCGCATGTACATCGAGGAGACCCACCCAGGCTGCCCTTGGGATCTGCCGAGTGTGGTCTCCGAGTGCTATCAGGCCATCGCCATCTTCCACTCGGAGGAGCAGATGGATCGGTTCTTCTCGGAGATCATGGGGGGCGGATCAGGAGGGTCCGACGATTTCGTCGACTTCTTCCCCCTGTTCGCCCGCCTGTGCATCGAGCACCTGCGGGAGGCCCACTCCCCCCTGTGGCAGCCTGAGCGGACCTGACGCCCCGAAGAGACGGACAGATGCGCACCCGAACCGCCACCTACCCCGACCGTGAGACCGCTCAGTGGGCCACTCAGCAGGTCGTGAACGCCAACGAGCAGCTCATTCACCGCTGGCTCGCGCAGTCCACCCGCTCCCGGCTGACCATCGAGGCGTCCTGGCCGTCCCGGCCCGAGCCGGTCGGCCGTGTGCTGCTGCAGGCGATGGCGCTGGCCGGCCGTGACCCGGTGGACGTCCGGCACCCCAGGACCTGACCGGGGTCTCTTGTCGTACTCCTCTTGTCGTTTTGCGAGATCCGCGCCTGCCGGTGCACAACCATTCGCCCGAGGTGTGCGTCGGATACATGCGGCCCCGGTATGCGGCCGCTCCTCAAGGGACGATCTGAACAAACCGCCGCGGCCGGGCACCGCCTGGCCCCACGGACGGCCGAAGGTGGCCGAAGCCTCTTCTTTCAGGGATCTCGATTCGGCACAGAAGTTGACCCAGTACAACATTGACACAAACAAAGACGAGATCCGCGACTGGCTTGCCGACGAAAACAGAGAACAACGACTGGACATCCGAGTCGACCAGACGCCGTTCGGCCCCAGCGGGAGAAGCATCAAGAACGAGGAAATCAAGCACGATCCGTTTCCGTCGGACAAGGCGAAGGACGTGTACGGCGTCGAGACACGCCTTATCTACAACGAGGATCTGGATCCGCCGTTCATTGTGCTCACTTCGATGCCCAGAGATCTCTGACGCTAGGATGGCGGTATGACAGACCGGGAATACGTCGACTACTGGACGCTCCAGGGTGCTCGCGTGCTTCTGGACAGGTACGACGGGTGGAGCCGAAGAATTCCGGACGACCCGGCTCGCTGGCAGAATGAATTGCTCCCGCTCATTCGCGGCATTCGAAACGCGGAAAAGGATGGCGGGCGAAATCTTCGGGAGATCGCCTACCAGTTGCGGCTGGCTGCTGATCTCTTCGAAGAATCTCCGGAGGGTACCCACGCCGCGCTCAAGCGCATTCCCCGTGCCGCCACAGAGGAGCGCACACCCGATGTGTGGCGGGAAATCGCCGAGCATCTGGAGAACTGGAACGAGCGCGTAGACCGCAGCGCGTACTTCGATCCCCCTCCGACGACGCGAGAGTTGCTGTTGCGCTTCCCGCGGTTCCGTCAGCTCCTCCCGATCTACTTCGGCCAGGACGGGGTCGCGATCAGCGATGACATGCAGGACGCCACCACGGAAGAAGGCATCCGCATGTACATCGAGGAGACCCACCCACGGTGCCCGTGGGTTCTGCCGAGTGTGGTCTCCGAGTGCTACCAGGCCATCGCCATCTTCCACACGGAGGAGCAGATGGACTGCTTCTTCGCCGGTGAGGCCATGGGAGGCGGGCCAGGCGGCTCCGACGATTTCGTCGACTTCTTCCCCCTGTTCGCCCGCCTGTGCATCGAGCACCTGAGAGAAGCTCACTCCCCCCTGTGGCAGCCCAAGCGCCCCTGGCCGCGCCCGGACGAAACCGAGTAGATGCGCACCCGAACCGCCACCTACCCCGACCGTGAGACCGCTCAGTGGGCCACTCAGCAGGTCGTGAACGCCAACGAGCAGCTCATTCACCGCTGGCTCGCGCAGTCCACCCGCTCCCGGCTGACCATCGAGGCGTCCTGGCCGTCCCGGCCCGAGCCGGTCGGCCGTGTGCTGCTGCAGGCGATGGCGCTGGCCGGCCGTGACCCGGTGGACGTCAGGGCCGCCCGGGTGATCCTCAAGCGGGATCCGTCCCGGCCGCACGGCTTCACCGTCCACGCCACCTTCCCCGTCTACCTGTGAAGACTCCTAGAGGCTGCCCACCGTGCCCCTGAGCCCCCTCGACCACGACGGCCGCTACGGCGAACTGGATCAGGTCCTCCGCGCCTACCTCGGCCAGGCTGCCGATGACACGCCCGACCGGCCCGGCCAGGCCCTGACCGCCTACCTCCGCCACACCTGGCACACCCGTCCCTGGGCCCTGGCCATCGCCGAGCGTCAGCTGCGCGACTACGCCGGCAATCCGCCCGGACGACTTCGCCTGCGGCTCGGCGAGTTCTACCCGGTCCCGGACGTCGGTCTGCCCGAGGGCGAGGTCCAGCAGTGGCTGTACTGCCTGGCCGATCACATCAGACGGAGCATCGAGCAGGGCGAGTGCCCGGCCCCGTCCGCTCCCGTCACCCACGGGGAATGGCACGCCCGTTTCCCGGAGCTGGCCCAGTTCCTCGGCGGCTGGTTCTCCCAGGACATGCCGGACGAGTTCGACGACCACGACGCGGCCGTCGACGACTACCGCACCTCCACCGACTCCCGGTTGACCGCCCGCCTCGTCGGCGAGCTGCACGAACTGCTCGCTCTCGGCCTCGGCGAGACCGACTACGCCACTGCGCTGGCCGAACTGGGCATGGAGGTCGATCCGCCCGCTCCTTACTCACCCAGCGGCTGGCTCGCCCTCCTCGCCGGGCGGCTCAGCGAGCCGGAGGCTCCGCACAGCTGACCTGGTGCGCCGCGCAAAAACGTCCACCCCGCGCCCGTCCACGTCCGCCCTCGTCCACGCCCGCCCTCGTCCACGCCCGCCCTCGTCTACGCCCCGTATCCGTCCGAGTAGCCGTCCCGGTGGTGCGGGCGGGTGGCCGGGTCGTCGACGACCGAGGTCGCCGGGGGGACCACCACGCGCCTGCGGCGGGCGATGCTGCTGAAGGTCGCCACGCCGATCAGGCCGACGATCATGAAGATCACGCCGACCAGGTCCAGGTTGACTCCCCGCATGTCCCAGTCGGTCGCGAAGGTGAGAATGGCTCCCACCGCGATGAGGATGATGCATCCGCCGAGGCCCATGAGTCACGCCTTCCTTGTCCGGTCGGTCCGGCCGGTCCGGTCGGTCCGGTCGGTCCGGTCGCCTCCGGGTACCCGCGGGGTCAGAAAGCATGCGGTGGCGCGGTGTTGACCATGCGGGCCGCCTGCGCGGCCCGCTCCTCACCGCGGCGGGGCGTCAGCCCTCCAGGAACGCGGCGAGCGCGTTCGCCAGCAGGAACGGGTCGCGGGCGCCGCAGAGTTCGCGGGCGCTGTGCATGGAGAGGATGGCGACGCCGATGTCCACCGTGCGGATGCCGTGCCGGGCCGCGGTGATCGGGCCGATGGTGGTGCCGCAGGGCATCGCGTTGTTGGAGACGAAGGACTGGAAGGGCACCCCGGCCCGCTCGCACGCGGCGGTGAAGACCGCGCGGCCCGAACCGTCGGTGGCGTAACGGTTGTTGACGTTGACCTTGAGGATGGGGCCGCCGTCGATGCGCGGGTGGTGCGTGGGATCGTGCCGCTCCGCGTAGTTGGGGTGGACGGCGTGGCCGGTGTCGGAGGACAGGCAGACGGTGGCGGCGAAGGCGCGGGCGCGGTCCTCGAGGGTGCCGCCGCGGGCGAACACCGAGCGCTCCAGGACGTTGCCGAGCAGCGGGCCGTCGGCGCCGGTGTCGGACTGGGAGCCGTTCTCCTCGTGGTCGAAGGCGGCGAGCACCGGGATGTGGGGCAGGTCCGGGGTGGTGGACGCGGCCGCGAGGGCCGCCGTGCCGGCGTGCACGGAGAGGAGGTTGTCCATGCGGGGGCCGGCCACCAGTTCGCGGTCCCGGCCCAGGTAGGCGGGCGGCTCCACGGAGTGGACCATCAGGTCCCAGCCGGCGACCTCGCCGGAGGGGATGCCGGCGGTCTCCTCCAGGAAGGCGATCAGGTCGCCGTCGCGGACGTCGTCGCCCAGGCCCCACACCGGCTGCATGTGGCGCTGCTTGTCGAGCTTGAGGCCCTCCGCGGTGACCGAGCGGTCCAGGTGGATGGCGAGCTGGGGCACGCGCAGCAGCGGGCGGTCGACGTTCACCAGGCGGGTGGAGCCGTCGCGCAGGGTGAGGCGGCCGGCCAGGCCCAGGTCGCGGTCGAGCCAGGAGTTGAGCAGCGGGCCGCCGTAGATCTCCACGGCGACCTGGCGCCAGCCGTGCGCCCCGCTGTCGGGCAGCGGTTTGACGCGCAGGTTGGGGGAGTCGGTGTGGGCGCCGACGATCCGGAAGGGGGTGTGCGGGGCGGCGCCCTCGGGGACGTACCAGGCGACGATGGCGCCGCCGCGCAGCACGTACCGGCCGCCGCTGGTCCCGTCCCAGGCCTCCGTCTCCGCGACCTGCCTGAAGCCGGCCTTCTCCAGCCGCTCGGCGGCGTTGGCCACGGCGTGGTACGGCGTGGGGCTCGCCGCCAGGAACGTCATCAGGTCGTCGGTGTGGCCGCGGTCGAAGCGGGAGGGTGCGCTCATGGGGTTCACCTTAACGACGGATGAGGTCCGGTTGACGACGAGCGAGGGCCCGCCTCCCGGAGAAGCGAGGGCTCGCCTCCCGGAGAAGCGAGGGCTCGCCTCCCGGAGAAGCGAGGGCCCGCCTCCCGGAGAAGCGAGGGCTCGCCTCCCGGAGAAGCGAGGGCCCGCCTCCCGTGACGGGAGACGGGCCCGGGCTTCAGCGGGGCGGGCGCGTGATCAGAACGCGGCCTCGTCCAGCTCCATCAGGTCCAGGTCGACGGTCTCGGCGACCTTGCGGGCGGCGGTCACGCCGGGCAGGACGTTGGCGGCGAAGAACTTGGCCGCCGCGATCTTGCCGGTGTAGAACGCCTTGTCCTTCGCCGTCGCGGTCTCCAGCTTCTCCAGGGCCACCGCGGCGCCCTTGAGCAGCAGGTAGCCGACGATCACGTCACCGGAGGCCATCAGCAGGCGGGTGGTGTTCAGGCCCACCTTGTAGATGTTCTTGACGTCCTTCTCGGTGGCCGCGAGGTCGTTGAGCATCAGGCCGACGATGGCCTCCAGCTCGACGGTGGCCTTGGCGAGGTGCTCGCGGGCGGCGGCCAGCTCCTCGCCGCCGGTGCCGATGGCCAGGAACTTCTTGATGTCCTCGGCGAGGCTGTTCAGGGCGGCACCCTGGTTGCGGACGATCTTCCGGAAGAAGTAGTCCTGGCCCTGGATCGCCGTGGTGCCCTCGTAGAGGGTGTCGATCTTGGAGTCCCGGATGTACTGCTCGATCGGGTACTCCTGCAGGAAGCCGGAGCCGCCGAAGGTCTGCAGCGACTGGGCGAGCTGCTCGTAGGCCTTCTCCGAGCCGTAGCCCTTGACGATCGGCAGGAGCAGGTCGTTCAGCGCGTGCTCGGTGGAGGCGTCCTCGCCGGCGGCCTCCTTGACCTGGATGGCGTCCTGGATGGAGGCGGTGTACATCACCAGGGCGCGCATGCCCTCGGCGTACGCCTTCTGCAGCATCAGCGAGCGGCGCACGTCGGGGTGGTGGGTGATGGTGACCTTCGGCGCGGTCTTGTCCATGAAGTTCGCCAGGTCGGGGCCCTGGACGCGCTCCTTGGCGTACTCCAGGGCGTTGAGGTAGCCCGTGGAGAGGGTGGAGATCGCCTTGGTGCCGACCATCATGCGGGCGAACTCGATGATGCGGAACATCTGGCGGATGCCGTCGTGCTTGTCGCCGATGAGCCAGCCCTTGGCGGGGTGCTTGTCGCCGAAGGTCATCTCGCAGGTGTTGGAGACCTTCAGGCCCATCTTGTGCTCGACGTTGGTGGCGTAGACGCCGTTGCGCTCGCCCAGCTCGCCGGTCTCGAAGTCGAACAGGTACTTCGGGACGAGGAAGAGGGACAGGCCCTTGGTGCCGGGTCCTGCGCCCTCGGGGCGCGCGAGCACGTAGTGGAGGATGTTCTCCGACATGTCGTGCTCACCGGAGGTGATGAAGCGCTTCACGCCCTCGATGTGCCAGGAGCCGTCCTCCTGCTGCACGGCCTTGGTGCGGCCGGCGCCGACGTCCGAGCCGGCGTCCGGCTCGGTGAGGACCATCGTGGAGCCCCACTGCTTCTCGGTGGCGATCTTCGCGATGTGCTTCTGGACCTCGTTGCCCTCCTCGTAGAGGATCCCGGCGAACGCGGGGCCGGAGGAGTACATCCACACGGCCGGGTTGGCGCCGAGGATGAGCTCGGCGTAGGCCCAGATCAGGGAGCGCGGGGCGGTGGTGCCGCCGATCTCCTCGGGCAGGCCCAGGCGCCAGTACTCGGAGTCCATGAAGGCCTGGTAGCTCTTCTTGAAGGACTCGGGGATCGGGGCGGTGTTGGTCTCCGGGTCGAAGACCGGCGGGTTGCGGTCGGCGTCGGCGAAGGACTCGGCCAGTTCGTTCTCCGCGAGGCGGCAGAGCTCCTCCAGGATGCTCTTCGCGGTCTCGACGTCCATCTCCTCGAACGGGCCGGTGCCGTACAGCTTGTCCCGCCCGAGTACTTCGAAGAGGTTGAACTCGATGTCGCGGAGATTCGACTTGTAGTGCCCCATGGCGACGGCTCCGTTAGAAGAGATCGGCGAGGCACTGAATCCTCGCACTAGTTCACGTACCAATCAGTAGCTACGATGATGCTACCCGTCGGTAATAAGAAGCAACCCCGAACCGGACATCTGTGACTCACCCCTCCTCGGCCCTCTTCCGGCCGCCCCGGGGGTCAGTAGTCTGTGCGTCATGTACGGCTACGACCAGAACGTAGGGACACAGCAGGGCTACGTCCCGCCGCAGCAGCACATGCCGGGCGGGTACGGGCAGCAGCCGCCGCTGTACCCGGAGCCGTCCGCGCCCTCGCTCGCCGACGCGGTGCGCGCCTTCACCACCGGGCAGATGACCGCGGAGGACTTCCAGCAGGTCTTCGCCACGTCGAAGGTGTACTGCCCGCGCGGCGACAACCCCGGCTTCCTCGCCCTGCACAACACCCAGCAGCCGGTGATCCCGATGTTCACCTCGCTCAAGGAGCTGCGCCGGTACGCGGGCAAGGAGTCCAAGTACTTCGTGATCACCGGCGCCGAGGTGATCGACCTGCTGCCGACCGGCTACGGCTTCGTCCTCGACATGGAGGGCGAGCACCGGATGGTGTTCGACGCCAAGGCGGTCGAGCAGATGGTGGAGTTCGCGATGCGCCGGATGTATGGCTGAGGCGCACGACGCTCGTGCGGAGCCCGGAGGGAATGTCCTCCGGGCTCCTCGCTGTTTGGGGTGGCAGGAAGTTCAATGCTCAACTAATCTGGGTGTACCCGAGGAGGTACGACATGCCTGCAGTGACCGTCGAGAACCCGTTGACGCTGCCCCGCGTGGCCGCACCGGCCGACGCCGTGCCGCGTCCCGTGCTGGCCGTGACCACCGCTCCGAGCGGTTTCGAGGGCGAGGGCTTCCCGGTGCGCCGGGCGTTCGCGGGGATCAACTACCGCTACCTGGACCCGTTCATCATGATGGACCAGATGGGTGAGGTGGACTACGCACCCGGTGAGCCCAAGGGGACGCCCTGGCACCCTCACCGGGGCTTCGAGACCGTCACCTACATCATCGACGGCATCTTCGAGCACCAGGACTCCAACGGTGGCGGCGGCACCATCACCAACGGCGACACCCAGTGGATGACCGCCGGCGGAGGCATCCTGCACATCGAGGCGCCGCCCGAGCACCTGGTCATGTCCGGCGGCCTCTTCCACGGGCTGCAGCTGTGGGTGAACCTCCCGGCCAAGGACAAGATGATGGCCCCCCGCTACCAGGACATCCGGGGCGGCAGCGTCCAGCTGCTCACCAGCCCCGACGGCGGCGCGCTGCTGCGGGTCATCGCCGGTGAGCTGGACGGCCACAAGGGCCCCGGCATCACCCACACCCCGATCACCATGATCCACGCGACGCTGGCGCCGGGCGCCGAGGTCACCCTGCCCTGGCGGGAGGACTTCAACGGGCTCGCCTACGTCCTCGCCGGGCGCGGGTCGGTCGGCGCCGAGCGGCGGCCGGTCCACCTGGGCCAGGCGGCCGTCTTCGGGGCCGGGTCCTCGCTGACCGTCCGGGCCGACGACAAGCAGGACTCCCACACCCCCGACCTGGAGGTCGTGCTGCTCGGCGGGCAGCCCATCCGGGAGCCGATGGTCCACTACGGCCCGTTCGTGATGAACACCAAGGAAGAGCTGGTGCAGGCCTTCGAGGACTACCAGAAGGGCCGCCTGGGCACCGTCCCCGCCGTGCACGGCATGACGGACGAGGGCCCGCAGGACGTGTGACACCCGGCCCGCAGGACGTGTGACACCGGCACGCGGGAGGTGTGACACCGGCACGCGGGAGGTGTGACACCGGCACGCGGGAGGTGTGACACCGGCGTTCCTGGCCTGGCGGATCACCCACGCGGGGCGCCAGGGCAGGACAGCCCCCGCCGTCCATGATCGGCTGGCGGTGTGCAGGACTCCTCGCCGCTGCTGCCCGACCCGGTCCGGCGCCTCGCCGCATGGTGCGCCGTCACCCTGCTGGTCTCCGGGGTCGTCTACGTCGGCATCCGGCTCTGCGTGGCCTTCCGGCCGGCCGTCGTCCCCGTCCTGCTCGCCCTGCTCGGCACCGCGCTGCTGAGGCCGCTGCACCGGCGGCTGGTGCGGGCGGGGGTCAAGCGCTCCCTGTCCGCGGGGCTCACCTGTGTCGCGGTCGTCGCCGTGGTCGGCGGGGCCGTGTACATCGTGGTCGCCGCGCTGATCGAGTCCGGGGACCAGATCATCACCTCGCTGCGTGATGCCGCGCAGGACATCGCCCGGCACTTCGGGGCCGCCGGGACCTCCCTGCACGACCTGGCGTCCAACATGCGCCGGCTGCTCTCCAAGTTCGGCGGCACGGCCGCCTCGGGCGTCATCAGCGGTGTCAGCGTGGTCGGCGAGACCCTCGCCATGGCCGTGCTGGCGCTGCTGCTGGTCTTCTTCTTCCTGCGCGACTCCGAGCGGGCCGGCGCCGTCGTGCGCGCCCTCGTCCCGCGCCGCTCCGGCGACATGACGGTGGCCATGGCCCGGCGGGCCTTCCAGGCCGTGGAGGGCTTCATGCGCGGCACCACCTTCATCGCCCTGATCGACGCGGTGTGCATCACCGTGGGCCTGCTGATCCTCGGCGTGCCGGGCGCGGTGGGCCTCGGGGCGCTGGTCTTCGTCGGCGCCTACATCCCCTACCTGGGCGCCTTCATCTCCGGCACGGTGGCGGTGCTGGTGGCGCTGGCCGACCGGGGCTTCGTCATCGCGCTGTGGGCGCTGGGCGTGGTGATCGCGGTGCAGCTGCTGGAGGGGCATGTGCTCCAGCCGCTGATCCAGAGCCGGACCGTGCAGATGCATCCGGCTGTGGTGATGCTGGCGATCGCCGCCGGGGCGTCGGTCGCCGGGATCGTCGGCATGCTGATGGCGGTGCCGCTGACGGCGGCGGCGTTCGGAGTGGTCGACGAGCTGCGTCACCGGTACGCGGAGGAGGACGGGGCGGGCGAGCCGTCCTGAGGGGGCGCGGCCCTTGGTTGATCGCCTCTCTTCGCTTCTATTCGCTCCAGGTACCCGGGGTGCCGTCCGGGTGCGGGCGACCGTTCCCGTCGCTTCCGCCGTTCCCGTCGCTTCCGCCGTTCCCGTCCCCGGCCGCCTCGGCCTCCGGCTCGTACAGCTCGAACCAGATGCTCTTGCCCTCGCCGCGCGGGTCGACCCCCCAGGCGTGGGCCAGCTCCTCGATCAGGATCAGGCCGCGGCCGGAGGAGGCCAGCTCGCCGGGTCTGCGGGGGTGGGGCAGGTCGTCGCCGGCGTCGGTGACCTCTATGCGCATCCGGCGGCCGTCCCGCCCTCCGGTGACCTCCGCGACCAGTAGTGCGTCGGCGTCGGTGTGGACCAGGACGTTGGTGAGCAGTTCCGAGAGCAGCAGCACCGCGGAGTCCACCTGGTCCGCCGAGGACCAGTCGTGCAGCAGCTCGCGCAGCTGATGGCGGGCGATCGCCACCCGCTCGGGCTCGGCCTGCGCCACGGTGAGCATGGTGCGCCGCACCGGCGGCCGCACGGTGTCCGTCTCGGCGCCGCAGCCGCAGCCCTCGCCCTGCCGGCAGAGCAGCAGCAGGGCGATGTCGTCCTCGCGGCGGTCGGCCAGCGGACCGGTGGTGTGGTGCGAGGAGGGGCCGTGCACCGCTTGCACCAGGGCGTCGGCGAGCTCCTCCAGGTTGCCCTTGTGCTCCTCGAGGAGGGAGCGCAGCCGTGTCCAGCCGGTGTCCAGGTCGTGGCCGCCGGTCTCGATCAGACCGTCGGTGCAGATCAGCATGGTCTCGGCGGGTTCCAGGATCAGCCGGGTGGTGGGGTAGTCGGCGTCCGGGTCGATACCGAGCGGCAGCCCGCCGGCCGTGGGCCGGGTCAGCACGGTGGCGTCGGCCATGCGGATCACCGGGTCCGGGTGCCCGGCGCGGGCGACCTCCAGGACGCCGGTGACGGGGTCCACCTCGACATACAGGCAGGTCGCGAAGCGGTTCTCGGCGGGGTCGGCCTCGCCGATGCCGTGCAGGAAGCGGGAGACGCGGGTGAGCACGGCGTCCGGCCGGTGCCCCTCGGAGGCGTAGGCGCGCAGGGCTATCCGCAGCTGGCCCATCAGCCCCGCCGCCCGTACGTCATGGCCCTGCACGTCCCCGATGACCAGGGCGAACCGTCCGCTGGGCAGCGGGATCACGTCGTACCAGTCGCCGCCGACCTGGAGGCCGCCGCCGGTGGGGACGTAGCGGGCGGCGACGCTCATGCCGGGGATGCGCTGCTGGCCCAGCCGGGGCAGCATCGTGCGCTGCAGTCCGTCGGTCAGCGCCCGCTCGCTCTCGGCGGTTTCCGCCCGGGCCAGCGCCTGCGCCAGCATCCGGGCCACGGTGGTCAGCACGGAGCGCTCGTCGGGGGTGAAGGCGACCGGGTAGGTGAAGGCCGCCATCCAGGCGCCCATGGGGCGGCCCGCCACGGTGAGCGGCAGGAAGGCCCAGGACTGGCGGCCGAAGCGCTGCGCCATGGGCCAGGTGAGCGGATAGCGGGCCTTGTACTGCTCGGGCGAGGAGAGATACACCGCACGGCCGGTACGGACCACCTCGGCGGCCGGGTAGTCGGTGTCCAGCGGCATATAGGTGAAGGGACCCTCGTCGCCGGGTTCGTGCCCGTGGTGGCCGATGACCGTCAGCCGGTCGCCCTCGACGCCGAACACGGCCAGGCCGTCCGGTGAGAAGCCCGGCATCGACAGGTTCGCCGCGACCCGCAGCACCTCCTCGGTGGAGCGCGCCTCGGCCAGGGCACGGCCGGCGTCCAGCAGGAAGGCCTCCCTGGAGCGCCGCCAGTCGCCGGTGACCGCGCTGCGCCCGGCGGGCGTGCCCGGGGCCGGGTCGGTGACCTCCTGGAGGGTGCCGGTCAGGACGTACGCCTTGCGCTCGGGGTCGAAGGACGGCTTGGAGCGGCTGCGGACGACCCGGACGACGCGCCCCTGGTCGTCCATGACTCGGATGCGGACCTCGGCGAGGGTTCCCTCGGCGACGGCGAGCTGGACCACGCCGGTGATCTCGTTCCAGTCGACCGGGTGCAGCCGGGCCCGCACCTGTGCCTCCGTGAGGACGCACTCCTCGGCGGGCTGCCCGAGCAGCCGGGCAGCCACGGCGTCGACCGTGACCTCCCCGGCTGCGGTGTCCCAGTGCCACCGGCCGGTGTCGAGGAGGCTGAGGACGTCCTCCACCGAGGGCAGGGGTTCACCTGTGCGCATTGCCCCACTTTAGGAAGAATGCAGCGAACACTGCCACCGTGGTCGCACAGACGACCGGGCTGTAATGCCGGGGAGTCGATCTCGGGGCGGCCGGTAGTCTTGGGGGGAGTTTCCTGTTTCACGAGCTGCGTTTCCGGACGTTTCACGTGAAACGACGACCCCGATCCGCGAAGACTGGATGAACGACGATGCATCGGTACAGGTCCCACACCTGCGGCGAGCTCCGCTCCTCTGACGTCGGCACCGACGTCCGGCTGAGTGGCTGGCTGCACAATCGGCGCGACCTGGGCGGCATCCTCTTCATCGATCTGCGCGACCACTACGGCATCACGCAGCTCGTGGCCCGTCCGGGCACCGAGGCGTACGAGGCGCTGGACAAGCTGTCCAAGGAGACCGTGCTCCGCGTGGACGGCAAGGTCGTCTCCCGCGGCGCGGAGAACGTCAACCCCGACCTGCCGACCGGCGAGATCGAGATCGAGGTCTCCGAGGTCGAGGTGCTCGGCGAGGCGGCGCCCCTCCCCTTCACCATCAACACCGAGGACGGCGTCAACGAGGAGCGGCGCCTGGAGTACCGCTTCCTCGACCTGCGCCGCGAGCGCATGCACCGCAACATCATGCTGCGCACCAAGGTGATCTCGGCGATCCGCCAGAAGATGACGGCGCTGGGCTTCAACGAGCTGGCCACCCCGATCCTCAGCGCGACCTCCCCCGAGGGCGCCCGTGACTACGTGGTGCCCTCCCGCCTCCACCCGGGCAAGTTCTACGCCCTGCCGCAGGCGCCGCAGCAGTTCAAGCAGCTGCTGATGATCTCCGGCTTCGACCGCTACTTCCAGATCGCGCCCTGCTTCCGCGACGAGGACGCGCGCGCCGACCGCTCGCCGGGCGAGTTCTACCAGCTCGACGTGGAGATGAGCTTCGTCGAGCAGGAGGACGTCTTCCAGCCGATCGAGAAGGTGATGACCGAGCTCTTCGAGGAGTTCGGCAACGGCCGCCATGTCACCTCGCCGTTCCCGCGGATCCCGTTCCGCGAGGCGATGCTGAAGTACGGCTCCGACAAGCCGGACCTGCGCGCCAAGCTGGAGCTCGTCGACATCACCGACATCTTCGAGGGCTCGGAGTTCAAGGCCTTCGCCGGCAAGCACGTCCGCGCGCTGCCGGTGCCGGACGTCTCCGGCCAGCCGCGCAAGTTCTTCGACCAGCTCGGTGACTTCGCAGTCGCCCAGGGCGCCAAGGGCCTGGCCTGGGTCCGCGTCGGCGAGGACGGCTCGCTGACCGGCCCGATCGCCAAGTTCCTCACCGAGGAGAACGTCGCCGAGCTGACCAAGCGCCTCTCCCTGGCCCCCGGCCACGCGGTGTTCTTCGGCGCGGGCGAGTACGACGAGGTCTCCAAGATCATGGGCGCGGTCCGCGTCGAGGCCGCCAAGCGCGCCGGCCACTTCGAGGAGGACGTCTTCCGCTTCTGCTGGATCGTCGACTTCCCGATGTACGAGCGGGACGAGGAGACCGGCAAGATCGACTTCTCGCACAACCCGTTCTCCATGCCGCAGGGCGGCCTGGAGGCCCTCGAGACCCAGGACCCGCTGGAGATCCTGGGCTGGCAGTACGACATCGTCTGCAACGGCGTCGAGCTGTCCTCCGGCGCGATCCGGAACCACGACCCGGAGATCATGCTCAAGGCCTTCGAGATCGCCGGCTACGACCGGGAGACCGTCGAGGAGAAGTTCGCCGGCATGCTCCGCGCGTTCCGCTTCGGCGCCCCGCCGCACGGCGGTATCGCGCCGGGCATCGACCGCATCGTCATGCTGCTGGCCGACGAGCCCAACATCCGCGAGACCATCGCCTTCCCGCTCAACGGCAACGCGATGGACCTGATGATGGGCGCCCCGACGGAGCTGGACGAGGAGCGCCTGAAGGAACTCCACCTGTCGATCCGCAAGCCGCAGCCGAAGTAAGTCCCTTCCAGGGCAGGCACACGGCAGGCCCAGCTGTAGCGCTGTAGCGAGGGCCCGGAACCGCCACACCGGCGGGACCGGGCCCTCAGCTATTGCTCTGTGGCCTGCTCACTCCGGAGTAGGCGGAATACGCGCCCCGGCACCGCTGACCCGCACGCGGGGGTCGCCGCCGCGCAGTTCGACGGTGAGCACACCGGGCCGCCCCATGTCCTCCCCCTGATGCAGCGTGAGGACGGCCTCGTCGGGCACCAGCCCCAACTCCCGCGCATACGCCCCGAACGCGGCCGCGGCAGCCCCCGTCGCCGGGTCCTCCACCACCCCGCCCACCGGGAACGGATCCCGCACATGGAACACCGTCTCCGAAGCCCGCCACACCAGCTGCACCGTCGTCAGGTCCAGCCGCCGCATGAACGCTGCCAGCCGGTCGAAGTCGTACTCCAGCTCCGCGAGCCGCTCCCTGGTCCCCGCGGCCAGCACGAGATGGCGGGCCCCCGCGAAGGCGATCCGGGGCGGCAGCGCGGCGTCCAGCTCATCCCCCGCCCACCCGAGCGCCGCCAGCGCCTCCCGCACGTCCGCCTCGGCCACGCCTTCCACCTTCGGCTCCACACTCGTCAGCGTGGCCCGCAGACTCCCGTCACTCCCCTCGGCCACTGTGACGGGAACGGTCCCGGCAGGCGTCCGGAACTCCAGCTCCCCCGGCCCCGTCCGCTCCGCCAGCGCGATCGCCGAGGCGACGGTGGCGTGCCCGCAGAACGGAACCTCGGCCTTGGGGCTGAAGTAGCGCACATCGAAACGGCGTTCCCCCGACGACGACGGAATCAGAAACGCGGTCTCGCTGTACCCCACCTCGGCGGCGATCCCCAGCATGTCCTCGTCCGACAACCCCCTGGCGTCCAGCACGACCCCGGCGGGATTCCCCCCACCCGGATCCGTCGAGAACGCCGTGTACCGCAACACCTCTGTACTCCGCGAAGCGCTCGTCATACCGGGGCCAACTCGGTGGCGGGGCTGATCATTCCCGGGCCTCAGCCCGGTCCAAGACTCGAAACACCGGTCGGTCGGTGGCCTAGACCGTTAAAAGCCCAGGTAGGTGATCTGTACGACGTAGACCCGCTCGCTGCGTACGACGATCTGATACCTGAACATGCCGCCCGGCACGATGATGTCGCCGCCGCTCGGATCGATACCTGCGTGGGCTCGACCGTGCAGATGCATGGCCTCCGCGGCTCTGACCAGCTCTTCCGCCTTCTTCTCCACGTGGGTCAGAAACTCGGCCGGTGCGGTGCGGGCGGTTTGCTCTGCTCCGAAGGCGTACTCCCACTTCCAGCTCAACCGCGTACTGCCTTCATGGCTTCGTCCAGTACAGCGGTCAGCTCCCGGAGAGCTTCTTCGGCGATGGCGGGATCTGCGTCCTCAAGTCTGCTCTGTGCATGCTCGAGACGGGAGGACAGGTCGGGACGACGCGCGATTTCGATGTCCCGGGCCCAGCGGAGCACCCAGCTCTGCACGGGGCTCACAGACTGCCATTCGACCGCCTTGGCGAACGCCTCGTCCTTCGTGGCCTGCATCTCCGGCAGCCTGCCCGGGGCCACGACGGTGAGCGCCGCGCGCAGGGCATCGGGTGTCTGCTCCGGGCGGGGGATCAGCTCGCGTCCGTGGTCCGGCAATGTGCTCATGGTGTCCTCCGGGAGTACCCCCGCCAGGGTATCCGGCGCGGCCGGGCCGAGCGCTCGTGTACTCATGTGATCTCGCTCTGCTCGTTGCGGCAGTCGCGGCAGCGGCCTGGGGAGGGGGCGCGGAAGGCGCGGTCGCAGACGTCGCAGGTTTGGAAGGGGTGGCGGGGTGTGGGGGTCGGTGGGGCTGGAGGGCGGGGTGGAGGCGGGGGTGGGAGCTGGGTTGTCAGGCGGTGGGCCAGGAGGGCGGCTGGGCGGGTCAGGGGTTCGTCCGGGAGGTTGGCGGTCAGGGCGTGGCGTACGGCGGTGGGGGTGAGGTCGCGTTCCAGCCAGGCGGCGACACCGGGGGCGAGGTGTTCCGCGTCGGTGGCGGAGAGCAGCAGGCGTGAGTCGTGGCGGCGCAGGCCGGCGAGGACGTCGAGGGCTGTGCGGATCAGGGCGGGCCAGGGGTGCGATGGCTGGGGGACGGCCGGGAGCCGCTTGCGCGGTGCCGGTTCGCCGGGCGACGGCCGGCGTGCGGGCTTGCGGGCGGCCGGTTCCCGGGGGCCGCGGTGCCCCGGCCTGTTGCAGGACACGGTGCGGGTGACGATGCGGCCCGCGGGGGTGCGCTCGCGGGTACGGCGCAGGTAGCCGTGCGCTTCGAGCTCCCGCAGGGCGGCGGCGATGCGGGTGTTCCCTTCGGGGAAGCGGGCGGCGAGGGTCTTGATGTCGACGGGGGTGCCGGGGCGTACGGACTGGATGTAGCAGGCCAGTCCGATGGCGAGCAGGGAGAGATCCGGGTGCTGGGCCAGGTCGTTGCCGATCACCGTGAAGTTCTCGGTGTGGCGGACGTGGTCGTGGACGACGCCGGCGATCCGTTCCCCGTCGGGGTGGTTCTTGCCCCGGTTCCGGGACTCGACGGGGAGGGGCGCGCTAGAGTTCTTGGTACCCATCGGGAAGGGCTTTCTTCCTCGGTGGTCAGGCCCTCGCAGTGGGAATGGCAGTCCCCGCGAGGGCCGACGCATGTCTGTGGTGGTTGCTGCGCGTTGTGCGCTGGCGCTGAGCGTAGAGCAGGCAACCCACCCCAAATCCAATCCATTTGGCATATTCACTCGCCGGAGTGAGTCCGCCCGCCGGGAGGGAGGGGTGGGGCTTGGAGGGGTTCTTTCTCCCTGGTTCTTGGTCCTTTGGGAGCGCTGGACGCACCGGAGTGCGGGCGCTCGGGCTCCGGTGACTTCGGGGCGGGGAGGGTGAGTTCGGCCCAGACCGTCTTGCGGGGCGGGAGGCCGTCGGTGACTCCCCAGCGGTCGGCGAGGGCAGCTACGAGGGTCAGGCCGCGGCCGGATTCGGCGGTGGGGGCGGCAGGGCGTCGGTGGGGGAGCCGGTCACCGCGCGTGTCCGTGACCTCGATGCGGAGGGTGCCGCCGACGACGTAGAGCAGGAGCCGGAAGTTGCGGCCGGGGACGCGGCCGTGTGTGGCGGCGTTGTTGGCCAGCTCGGCCACGATGAGCTGGGCAGGGTCCAACGGCAGCCCCCAGCGGCGCAGTTGCTCGGTGGCGAGCAGGCGGGCGAGACGGGCTCCTCGGGGCGTGGGGGACAGCAGGACGCTGAAGTCGCGGATGGGGCTGCCGGGTTGGGTGAGTTTCTGCATCACGTCACTCAGCGTGGCCGTTTTTGCCTACCGTGGGGAGTGACGTCGCGGTTGCGTACGGTGACTGTCCGGTCGTTGTCCGGTGGTGTCCGGGCTTGTCGGGGCGGCGCGTGCGGGTAGGGCGTCGCCGATGCAGGGCGGTACGACGGAGGGGCGCGCATGTCCGTGGACAACGAGGTCCGGCGGCTGAAGACGGAGGCGGACGAGCCGGGGTGGGAGGTGGACCCGGACGACGAGTGGGGCGTGGCCGTCGTCGCCACCGTGGGCCGGCAGCTCAAGCTCCGGCGCGAGGCGATCGGCATGCGGGCCGGCGAGTTCGGCAAGGCGGTGGGGTACGGCGAGGACCTCGTCTACAAGATCGAGAGCGGCAGGCGGATTCCCCGCCCGGAGTATCTGGACAGGGCGGACGAGGTGCTGGGGGCGGGCGGACTGCTCTCGGCGATGAAGGAGGACGTGGCCAAGGTCCGGTACCCGAAGAAGGTGCGGGCTTTGGCGGAGATGGAGGCCAAGGCGGTCGAGATCGGCCTGTATGAGTGCCACAGCGTTCACGGCTTGTTGCAGACACCGGAGCATGCGCGCGCGTTGATCGAGGCTGCGCAGCCGCCCTATTCACCGGACGACGTGGAGCGCATGGTGGCTGCTCGGATGGCCCGGCAGTCGATCTTCGAGCGTGATCCGGTGCCGTCCATTCATTTCGTCCTGGAAGAGGCACCGCTCCGACGTCCGCTCGGAGGCACAATGGTGTGGCGACAGCAGCTCGAACGTCTGCTGGAGGTGGGGCGGATGCGCAACGTCACCCTGCAGGTGATGCCGACCCGCGTTGAGGTTCACTCCGGCTTGGACGGCAAGATCGAGCTGTTGAAGTTTGCGGACGGCACGGCAGTTGCGCGTTCCGACGGAGCGTTCAATGGTCGTCCGGTCACCGATCTGAGGCAGCTACGCATCCTTGAGCTGCGGTATGGCACCATCCGGGCGCAGGCCCTCCCACCGTGGGAGTCGCTGGCATTCATCGAGCAATTGCTGGGAGAAGCATGATCCGCAAGGCCTCTGCCGGGACCGGCTCCGAACTGGTGTGGTTCAAAAGCAGCTACAGCAGTGGCAACGACGGTGAGTCCTGTGTCGAGATAGCGACGTCCCCCAGCACGATCCACGTCCGCGACTCCAAGCACCCAACCACCGGCCCCCGCCTCGCCCTCACGCCGGAGGCTTGGGCCGAGTTCGTGGCGTGCGTGTCGAAGGATTGATGGGCACCAGGGCTCGGTGGCGTCCGGCGAGGCGGGTCACGCCCCTGAGCGCTCTCGTTCCTCAAGGACGTCGAAGTCGAGGGAGCTGTCGGAGTTCTCCTGCAGCCAGCTCAGCGTGCGGGCCCTGTCCTCCGCGCTGATGGCTGCCGCCAGGGCCAACGCGCGGTTGATGGTCTCCTGCTTGGTCCTGGCGCCGAGCTGTCGTTGCGCCAGGGCCAGCAGATGGTCGTCGATGTCCATGCTGGTCCAGGACATGCGACTCGCTGCTCGCCGGCCTACCGCGCCACGTACTGCGTGAGGATGGCCTGGACCTCGTAGATGTCGACGCCCTTGGTGAAGGTCTTCTCGATGGGGGCCGGGGTGCCGGAGATCCAGATCTTGAGTTCGGCGTCCAGGTCGAAGTGGCCGGCTGTTTCGACGGAGAAGTGGGTGATGCTGCGGTAGGGGACCGAGTGGTACTCGGTCTTCTTGCCGGTGATGCCCTGCTTGTCGATCAGGATCAGGCGGCGGTCGGTGAGCAGGATGGTGTCACGGATGAGCAGGTAGGCGGCGTGCACCTGCTCGCCGTGGCCCAGCAGGCGGGCGTAGTCCTGCTGGGCCGAGGCCGGGTCGATGCTGTGCGCGTTGCCGAACAGTGCCATGAACGGTTCCCCCAGTGGTGGCTCGGTCCGGCTGGCGCCGGTGCGGTGTCGCGTTCGGTCCGATTACTCCTCGGAGCCGCCGAAGCGCTCCTTGTAGCGCTCGAGGTCCTCGTCGGTGAGCTTGGCGAAGAGGACCGGCGGGACGGTGAAGGGCGTGCCGGCCGGGACCGCGTTCAGGGCGCGGGCCTGCTCGTGGCTCACCCAGGTCGCGGTGTCGTCCTTCAGGTCGAAGGCCGAGCGCATCGTCTTGGCGGAGGTCGGGATGAACGGCTCGGAGACCACCGCGTAGAGGTGGATCAGGTTCATCGCCGTGCGGAGCGTGAGGGCCGCCGCCTCCTTGTCGGTCTTGATCTCCAGCCAGGGGGCCTTCTCCTCCAGGTAGGAGTTGCCCGCCGACCACAGGGCGCGCAGCGCGGCCGCCGCCTTGCGGAACTGGATCGCCTCCATGTGCTCCTCGTACTCGGCGAGCAGCCGGGCGATCTCCTCGCCCAGCTTCGCCTCCGCCTCACCGGGCGCGCCGCCCGCCGGCACCTCCTCGCCGAAGCGCTTGCGGGAGAAGGACAGGACACGGTTGACGAAGTTGCCGAGGGTGTCGGCGAGATCCTTGTTGACCGTGGCGGTGAAGTGCTCCCAGGTGAAGGACGCGTCGTCCGACTCCGGGGCGTTGGCCATCATGAAGTAGCGCCAGTAGTCGGCGGGCAGGATCTCCAGCGCGTCGTGGGTGAAGACGCCGCGCCGCTGCGAGGTGGAGAACTTGCCGCCGTAGTAGTTCAGCCAGTTGAAGGCCTTGATGACGTCGACCTTCTTCCACGGCGCGCGGGTGCCCAGCAGGGTCGCCGGGAACATCACGCTGTGGAAGGGGACGTTGTCCTTGCCCATGAACTGGGTGTAGTGGACGTCGTCGGCCTCCCACCACCAGGAGCGCCAGTCGCGGTTCTCCGGGTCCTGGTCCGCCCACTCCTTGGTGGCGCCGATGTACTCGATCGGGGCGTCGAACCAGACGTAGAAGACCTTGCCCTCGGCGGCCAGGTCCGGCCAGGTGTCCGCCGGGACCGGCACGCCCCAGTCCAGGTCACGGGTGATCGCACGGTCGTGCAGGCCCTCGGTGAGCCACTTGCGGGCGATGGAGGAGGCGAGCACCGGCCACTTGTCGGCCTGCTGGTCCACCCACTGCTCGACCTCGCCGGCCAGCGCGGACTGCAGCAGGAACAGGTGCTTGGTCTCGCGGATCTCCAGGTCGCTGCTGCCGCTGATCGCCGAGCGCGCATCGATCAGGTCGGTCGGGTCCAGCACGCGGGTGCAGTTCTCGCACTGGTCGCCGCGGGCCTTGTCGTAGCCGCAGTGCGGGCAGGTGCCGATGATGTAGCGGTCCGGCAGGAAGCGGCCGTCGGTGATCGAGTACACCTGGCGGATCGCCCGCTCCTCGATGAAGCCGTTCGCCTTCAGCTCGCGGGCGATCTCCTGGGTGATCTCGCGGTTCTGCGGGCTGCTGCTGCGGCCGAAGTAGTCGAAGGCCAGGCTGAAGCCGTCGTAGATCGCCTTCTGGGCGTCGTGCGCCTGAGCGCAGAACTCGTCGACCGGGATGCCCTGCTCCTTGGCGGCCAGTTCGGCGGGGGTGCCGTGCTCGTCGGTCGCGCAGATGTACAGGACGTCGTGGCCGCGCTGGCGCAGGTAACGGGAGTACACGTCGGCCGGGAGCATGGACCCCACCATGTTGCCCAGGTGCTTGATCCCGTTGATGTACGGAAGGGCGCTGGTGATGAGGTGTCGAGCCATCGGAGGCTGCTCCCAGGTCGGTTTGTACGGAACCTTGAAATCGTAGCCGACCCGGGTGGGCCGCCCGCTGCCCGTTTTACGGGGTGGGATGGAGGAGGGAGGGGGGAGGGGCAGGGCAGGGCAGCGGGGGCCCGGGGGTGGGGGTGGTGATACGGAGGTGGCTGCTGGGGCTCAGGGGCGCCAGGAGGCGAGGACGCCGTCGTAGAGCTCCTTGTCGGTGAGCTCCCGGGGGGACTCGCCGGCGAGGAAGCAGGCCGTGTTCGGGGTCTTGAGCTTGCGGAGGTAGTCGAACGCCTTGTTCTCGGGGTCGCCGAAGGCGACGAAGGAGAAGAAGACCGAGGGGTGGGTCTTCGCGGCCTCCGTCAGAGCCTGCGTGGCCGGGGTCTTCGCGTCCGGGGCGCCGTCCGTCTGGAAGATCACCAGGGCGGGGGTCTTCTTGGAGGCACGGGTCTTGTCGTGCAGGGCGAGGACCTCCTGGACGGCCGCGTGGTAGCTGGTGCGGCCCATGCGGCCGAGGCCGGCGTGCAGGGTGTCGATCTTGTTCTCGAAGTCGGTGAGGGTCAGCTCACCGGTGCCGTCGTGTTCGGTGGAGAAGAAGACGACCTTGACGGTGGGGCCGTCGCCGTCACCGTCACCGGGGGTGGTGTCGGGGTCGAGGTGGGCGGCGAGGGCGAGGGTCTGCTCGGCGAGGGCCTGTGCGGAGCCGTCCTTGTAGTACGGGCGCATGGAGGCGGAGCGGTCCAGGACGAGGTAGACGCGGGCGCGGGCGTCGGTGAGGTTCGCGTCCGCGAGGGCCTGGGCTGCGGCGGTGTAGGCGGTGGTGAGGGCGGCGGGGATCTCGGGTGCGGGTGACACCTGCGGGGTCTCGCCGTCGGCGGCTGCGGCGACCGGCTCCGCCTTCGGGGCCTCCGCCTGCGGCTCGGCCGGCTTGTCCTTCGTCTTCGGTGCCGTCTTGGGCTTCGAGGCCGTCTTCTTCGCCGGCTTGGAGGCCGCCGCCTTCGGCTCGGCGGACTGCTCCGACTTGGGGGACTGCTTGGCCTCGGGCTCCGCCTCGGCCTTCGGCTCGGCTTCGGGCGTCGGCTCGGCTTCGGGCGTCGGCTCGGCTTCGGGCGTCGGCTCGGCTTCGGGCGTCGGCTCGGCCTTCGCCTCCGGCTTGGCTTCCTGGTCGGTCGGCGTCGGGGCTGCAGCGGCTGCTGACTCCTGCTCGGCCTTCGGGGCAGCGTCCGTGGTGGCCTGGGGCTCAGCCGCCGTGACGGCCTCGGTCTCCGCCTTCGGGGCAGCCTTGGGCTCGGCGTCCGGGACGTCCTTCGCGGAGGCGTCGGCGGTGGCCTCGGCCTCGGTCGCCTTGACGGTCTCGCCCTCCGCCTCCGGGGCAGCCTTGGGCTCGGCCGCGGTGGCCGCTTCGGCGGCTGCGGCCTCGGGCTCGCCCTTGGCGGTGACCGCCGGCTCGACCTGCGGGGCGGCCTCGGGCGTGGCCCCGGCGGTCGTGTCGGCTGCGGCCTCGGGCTCGGCCTCGGGCGTGGCCTCGGCGGTCGTGTCGGCTGCGGCCTCGGGCTCGGCCTCGGGCGTGGCCTCGGCGGTCGTGTCGGCTGCGGCCTCGGGCTCGGCCTCGGTGGTGGTGCCGGCGGTCGCGTCGGCCTCGGTCTCGGCCTTCGTCGACACCTCGGCAGCTGCCTCCGTAGAGGCCTCCGTGGGGGCCTGGGGCTCGGCCTTCTTGGCGGACTCCGGCTCCGCCTCCGGGGCCGGCTCGGTCTCGGCCTTCTCGGTGGTCGCGGTCTCGGCCTTCTCGGTGGTCGGGGCCTCGGCCTTCCCAGTGGCCTCGGCCTCGCGCCTGGTCTCCGTCTTCTCGGTGACCGCCGGCTCGGACCTGGTCGTGCGGGTCTGGGAGGGGACCGCGGCCTTGTCGAAGGCGGCCGCGACCAGATCGTGCTCCTCGCGGGGCTCCGGGACCGTCGCCGTCGCCGGGGTCGGTTCCGTGGAGGGGGAGGGCACCTTCGGGGCGGCGGGAGACTCGGTCTCGGGCTGGGTCGTCTGGGGTGCGGCGGACTGAGCCGCAGCCTCCGCTTCGGTGGACCTCGCTTTGCGTGACCGGCCGAACGCGTTCCGCAGGTAGGTGAGAATGCCCATGTGCGCACCCCTTCGCGTGAGTTGATGCCCGTCGATCCCTGGCCAGGACGGACACGTAAGGTTAGCGGCCCGTGTGGGCGATCTTGGGCAGGGTCGGGGTGTCCCGGCCAAGCTCTGTCAAGGGCCGTATTCGGCCTCGCCCGGGCCTCTGTCGCCGCACTGCTCAACTTCTCTTTCGCTGCCGCGGATTCACCCGGCGTTCGCCCGGCCGCCCGGCTGCCGCACATATGTGCTCCTAGCGTCGCGCTGACACCACGGGCACCAAGGAGAGAGAACTGTGCGCAAGCTGCTGCCGTTGATCGGAACGCTGTCCGGTTCGCACCCCGGCGGCCGGTCCGCCCTCACCTGTCGCTACCGGTGTGGTGACGCCTGCTTCCACGAGGTGCCCAACACCAGCTCCAACGAGTACGCCGGCGATGTGATCGTAGGGGCGCTGAGCCGGCGGTCGGTGATGCGGGCCGCGGCCGTCGTGACCGTGGCCGGGGCCGGGATGGCCGGGGGCGCGGTGGCGCCTCCGGGAGCGAGGGCGGCCGAGGGAGGGCCGGCGGCCCCGGGTGCGGGTGCCGCCTGGGGCGTGAAGGGGAAGGCGGAGGGCGCGCGAGGGCTGCGGTTCACACCCGTGCCGCCGAACACCACCGATGCCGTCACCGTCCCCGAGGGCTACCGGCACAACGTCGTCATCCGCTGGGGCGAGCCGATCCTGCGCGGCGCGCCCGCCTTCGACCCGGAGAAGCAGACCGCGAAGGCACAGGCCGGGCAGTTCGGGTACAACTGCGACTTCCTCGCCCTGCTGCCGCTGCGCGGCGAGCGCGGGCGCCGACTGCTCGTGGCCAATCACGAGTACACGGACGAGATCCTGATGTTCCGGGGTTACGACCCCGACCACCCCACCCGCGAGCAGGTGGAGATCGCCTGGGCGGCGCACGGGCTGTCGGCGGTCGTGGTGGAGGAGGACCGCAGGACGGGAAAACTGACACCGGTCCCCCGGCATCCCCTCAACCGGCGGGTGACCGCCACGACGGAGTTCGAGCTCACCGGTCCGGCTGCCGGGTCGGAACTGGTCAGGACATCCGCCGACCCGAGCGGGACCCGGGTGCTCGGCACCCTCAACAACTGCTCCGGCGGCACCACCCCGTGGGGCACGACCCTGCACGGCGAGGAGAACTTCAACCAGTACTTCGCCCACGGCAGCCGTGACACCGACAAGCGGTACGGCATCGGCACCGGCGCCACCGAGCGCAAGTGGGAGCGGTTCGACCAGCGGTTCGATCTGGCGCGGGAGCCCAACGAGGTGCACCGGTTCGGGTACGTCGTCGAGTTCGATCCGTACGACCCCGCCTCCACGCCGCGCAAGCACACCGCGCTCGGCCGGTTCAAGCACGAGGCGGCGACCGTGCGGCTGACGCACGACGGGCGGCCGGTCGTGTACTCCGGGGACGACGAGCGCTTCGACTACTTCTACAAGTTCGTCAGCAGCAAGCGGATGCGGCACGGCACCAGCCGCCGGGCGCGCGAGCACAACCTCACGCTGCTCGACGAGGGGACGCTGTACGTGGCCCGGCTGACCGGCGACTCGCCCGCGATCGAGATCGACGGTTCGGGCCGGCTGCCCGAGGACGGGGAGTTCGACGGCAGCGGGGAGTGGATCCCGCTGGCCACCGCCACCGCCGACGGGGCCGTCTCGCACGTGGCGGGCATGACCGCCGAGGAGGTGTTCGTCTTCACCCGGCTCGCCGGCGACAAGGTGGGCGCCACCAAGATGGACCGGCCCGAGGACATCGAGCCCAACCCGGCCACCGGCAAGGTCTATGTCTCCCTCACCAACAACTCCAGCCGCGGCACCGGCGCCGGCCCGAAGGCGGACGAGGCCAATCCGCGCAACGCCAACAAGCACGGCCACGTCCTGGAGCTGACCGAGCGCCGGAACCGGCCGGAGAGCACCCGGTTCGCCTGGTCGCTGTTCCTGGTCGCGGGCGACCCCGAGGACCCGGCGACCTACTTCGCCGGCTTCCCCAAGGACTCCGTCAGCCCGGTCTCCTGCCCGGACAACCTCGCCTTCGACGCCCACGGCAACCTGTGGATCTCCACCGACGGCAGCGCCCTCGGCTCCCACGACGGCCTGTTCGGCGTGGCCACCAGCGGCCCCCGGCGTGGTGAGCTCAAGCAGTTCCTGACGGTGCCGGCCGGCGCGGAGACCTGCGGTCCGGTCGTGCAGGACCGGCGAGTGCTGGTGGCCGTGCAGCACCCGGGCGAGGTGGACGGCGCGACGGTGGAGAACCCGGCCAGCACCTGGCCCGACGGGCCCGGGCGCATCGTCCGGCCCGCGGTGGTCGCGGTGTGGCGCGCGGACGGGCGGGACATCGGCGTGTGAGTCCTCGACTACCAGCAGAACCAGGCCTACGACTCGACGCGCGTGACGGCGCACGAGACCGGGCACGTCCTGGGGCTGCCGGACCACTACCAGGGGCCGTGCAGCGAGCTGATGTCGGGCGGAGGCCCGGGCCCGTCCTGCACCAACGCCTACCCGAACTCCGCCGAGCGGGCGCGGGTGGACCAGCTGTGGGCGAACGGGTTCGCCAAGGCGCTGGACAAGGCGCTGCAGAACGTTCGCCAAGGCGCTGGACAAGGCGCTGCAGAACGTTCGCCAAGGCGCTGGACAAGGCGCTGCAGAAGGCTTCCGCGCGCTGACCGGAGGCGTGTGAGCTTCGCGTGTGAGGTTCGGCCGGTTCTCGGGCCGTCTCCCTTGTGGGGGCGGCCCGTTCCGTTTGTGCCGGTGCCGGTGCCGGTGCGGGGGGCGGGGCGGGGCGGGGCGGAGGCAGGGTGGGTCAGCGGGTGTCGTGCAGGGTGAGGTCGGTGAGCAGGGCGCGGTGGTCGGTGTCGGGAAGGTCGAGGAAGCGGGTGCGGGTCGCAGTGAAGTCGTCGGTGACCAGCACGTGGTCGATCTGGGCGCCGAAGGCGGGGGTGGTTCGGCTGGGCCAGGTCGGGGTGCGGTCGTGGCCGGTGAGCCGGGCGGCGTCGTAGAGGCCGGTGTCGAGCAGGGCGCGGAAGGCGGCGTGGTCCTGTGAGGCGTTGAAGTCGCCGGCCATGACGGTGGGGGTGGTGCGGTCGGCAGCGGCCAGGTCGCGCAGGCGGGCGAGTTCGCGCTGCCAGAGGCCGGTCTGGCCCGGGATCGGGGGCATGGGGTGGGCGAGCTGGAGCCGTACGGAGTGGCCGTCGATGTCGGCGATCGCGCCGGGCATGCCCATGGTGGCCTTGACGCCGGGGGTCGGGCGGAGGGGGCGGCGGCTGAGGATGACGGAGCCCTCGGAGCCGCCGCCGGGGTCGGCCACGCGGTGCGGGTAGGCGGCGGAGAGTTCCCTCTTGAGCGCGGCGTCGCAGGTGTACTCGCATTCCTGGACGAAGACCAGGTCCGGGGTGTGGCGGCGTACGGCGTCGATCAGGGCGGGGGTGGCCCGGCCGAACTCCACGTTGGAGGTCAGGACGCGGAAGGAGGCGACGGGGCGGCCGGTGGGGTCGGCGGACTTGCCGTACGGCTCGATGTACCAGGCGAGCAGGCCGAGGAGGGCGAGGCCCCAGACGGTGCCGGGCCACCAGCGGGCGAGGACGCTGAGGAGGAGGGCGGTGGCGACGGGGGCCAGCAGCCAGGGGAGGAAGGCGAGGAGCTGGGGGGCGGGGGTGAGGGCGTCGGTGTCGGCGAGGCGGCAGACGAGGAGGGCGGTGGTGGGGGCGAGGAGGAGGACTGCGAACGAGGTTTTGACGCGCACGGAGTGTTAGACGGGGGTGGGGGTGCCGGGGTTGCTGTGAGACGCCTCGGCTGCGGGTCGGGGTGGCTGGGGCCGCCTCGGCTGCCGGTCGGGGTGGCTGGGGCACGCCTCGGCTGCGCCTTCGGCGTGGTGTGTTTCCCGCCCGCACCACCCGTGCAGCATGCGTCGTCGGGTGCGGGTGGCCCCTGTGGGGCGTGCTCGCCGTCGGCGGGTGCGGGTGCGATAGGGGCGGCATGGTGGTCGGCTGGGTGGGGGTGGTGCGGTGGCGGCGGCATGGCGGTCCGGTGGGCGGGGGTGGTGCGGTGGGGTGGCGTGGTGGTCGGGTGGGTGTGGGTGGTGCGGGTGGGGGCTCGCTGTTCGTGGTGCGGGTGGGTGGGGCGGTCGGGCGGGTCAGGCGTTGGTGCGGGAGGAGGTTGGGGAGGCGGGGGTGGGGGTCCCCGGAGGCGCCGGGGTGTGGCGGCGGGGGGTGAACCAGGAAGCCAGGGCTACCAGGAGGCCGAGGGCCAGGAGGAGCCAGGACGCTGTGCGGAGGGTCTCGGTGAGGGCGTCGTAGATGGCGGCGGCAGCCGGGCGGTAGGCGGGGTCGGGCAGGTCGGTGAGCGTCAGATGGCGGCCGAGGGCCACGGCCAGGGCCAGCAGTCCGCCGCCCAGGGCCGTGCCGAGGCCGGCGGCGGTCAGGGCCCGGCGGCGGCGCGCGGCCACGGCGATCCCGGTGACGGCGAGGGCGACGGCCGCGAGCGGCAGCCAGCGGGCGGCGGTGTCCAGCACGAGGTATCCCTTCCGCAGTCCGGCCACGTCCTCGGCGGGCAGTACCGGGATCTCGGTGTGCCACACCGGGATGCGGTGCGCGAACGGCAGGTGATCGTCGGCGAGTTTCTGCTTCACCCGGACGACGACGGGCGCGAGGTCGACCGTCACCGGGCCCGGCGCGGGCCGTTCGGCGCGCAGGGCGTGCAGCACCGCCCCGTGCACCACCCGGTTCCCCGCCTCCCACGCCGTGCCGAACGCATCGGTGCGGGTGAACGAGCGGACCGCGTCCTGGAGGAACGGTCCGACGGTCTGCCGCATCGGCCCGGGTTCCAGCTCCCGTACGACGCCGTCGCCGACGGCGTCCGCGACCGCCTCGCGCACGGCCGGGTCGGCGGCCAGCGGGGCCACCGTCCTGACGTACCGTCCGGTGTCGGCCAGCCCGTAGGCCGCCCAGGCCGCGAGCGCGCCGCAGGGTGCCAGCAGGCACGCCAGGGCGATCAGCGCCGCCGCCAGCGCGTCACGCAGCCGCGCGAGCGGCGGGCGCTCGGGTCCGGGTCGTCGGTCGCTGCGGGGCACCCTTCCAGGCAAGGCGCCCTGGGTCCCGCCCGCGAGCGGTGCGCATACGGACGGGTGGCCGGGAGTCCGGGCAGCCCGTGCGGTGCGCTCGGCGGGGGTGGCCCCCTGCCGTGCGCTCGGCCCGGACCGGGTCGGACCGGTGGCTGGTCCATCCGGGGCGGTCCTGGTCGGCTCCCCGTCAGCCTCGGTGGGTCCGGGGGCGGTCCGGGGCGGTCCCGGTCGGCCCCCGTCAGCCTCGGTCGGTCCGGGTCGGGGCGGTCGGGGGGGGCCTGGTCGGGCCCCCTCCAGCCCCCGGTCGGTCCGGCGCGAGGCGCCAGCTGCCCGAAGTTCACCCGAACGGGTGAATTTCAGCCGCGGCTCGGGTGCGGGCCCGGGGCCTCCTCACGGGAACCCTGGGCGATTTCGGCGGAGCTCCCGGCGACCTCGCGGCTCGCCAGCCCGCCCCGGGCGACCTCGCGGCTCGCCCGCCCGCCCCGGGCGTCCTCGCGCGAGTAGTAGACGTAGAAGAGCAGCAGTCCGAGGCCGGCGCCGGAGATCAGGCCGAGCCAGGTGGAGCGCAGGATGCTCGCGTGGGACTGGCTGACCAGGAAGCCGACCGCGCAGCCCGTGAAGGCGCCCCAGGCCGCCGCGTGCAGCTCCCTCGGCAGCCTCGGGCCGATGGCCAGAAGGGCCAGGTAGACCACGATGAACGCGGCCGCGGAGACGAAGCCGAGCAGGAGGTTCCAGCCGGTGACGGGGCCGCCGTAGCGCGCGTTGGCCGCCGCCCAGAAGCCGAAGATCAGGCCGAGCACGACCGCCGTGCCGATGCGGGCCATCGCGTGGGTGCGTTCGCTGAAGAGGTCCGGTGTGCCGGTGGGCCGCCGTCCGGTGGTCCGGGGCCTCGGTGCCGCGTGAGCCATGAGGGTGCTCCTTCCACGTCGCCCCCCGTCCGCCTCGCCTTCCAGGTCACACCTGCCGGGGCCCGCGGGCAAGTCAAGGAGCGGAAGAGCACAGGGAAACGCGGAAACGCCGGGGAGCACGGGGAGCGCAGAGACAAAGAGAGCCGTAATGCCCCGGAGGACCCGCGGACGCGGGAACGCGCAGGACAGCGGCATCCGAGTTGGTTGATCTCGGTACGTCCTGACTCTCCCCCGTGAGCAACAGCGGTGCCATGATGGTGAGTTATGGCTGAGGGGGATGGTGTGGCCAAGCAGGGGATTCGAGTACGACTGGACGGACCCGCGAGCGAGAGCGACCTTCCGGCGCTGCGCAGCTGGCTGGAGCGGGAGCGGCTGCTCGAGGAACTGATGCGCAAGGGCGCGCTGCGGATCGAGGAGCGCCCGAGGACCGACGAGTCCGGTGCCCCGATGGGTCTGGGCACGGACATCCTCATCACACTCGTCAACGCGGCCGCCGGCGTGGCCGTGGCCGAGCTGGTGGTGCAGGTGAAGAAGGCCGTGGCGGCCTGGAAGGAGAACCGGAGAACCGTCGAGAGCGGGGACCCACCGAGCGACTCCGTCGAACCGGTGGACGTCGACGACAGGTAGGCCGGTGAATCGCCTCGATCCGCGCGGGCTGCAGAACCGGGCGGTGCTGGTCGGTGTGTCCGAGTACCTCCACGCCGACCAGCCGCAGGGCGTGCCCGGGAACCTCCCGGCGGTCAGGGAGAACGTGCTCCGGCTGAAGGCGGCGCTCGCCGGGGGCAAGGTCTTCGGCGAGGAGGACATCGAGGTCGTCCACTCGCCGGTGCAGGACGAGTTCCACTCCGCGCTGTTCTCCGCGGTCGACGAGGCCGACGGGGTGCTGCTGTTCTACTTCGCGGGGCATGCCGCCATCCCCAGCGGCGGCGAGGAGCTGTTCCTGCAGTGGCGCAACGCCCGTGTGGTCGCGGGCGGGCCGGCGGTGTTCCTCGGCGCGGACCAGCTCAGTTCCGTGCTGACGATGCTCGCCTCGGGCAAGGCAAAGCGGATCGTGGTCATCCTGGACTGCTGCTTCGCGGGCAACGCGGGGCGGGTCTGGGAGGCGTTCGCCGACCACGACCGGGTGCTGCTGCTGGCGAGCGTGCAGGCCAACAACCGGATCGACGCGGGCGCCCCGGACACGCCGACGCCCTACACCGAGCAGCTGGTGCAGCTGCTGGAGCAGGGCGGGGAGGTCTGGTTCTCGCAGCTTCCCGAGCAGCTGCGGGAGCGGATGCGGGGGCGCAGGACGCTGCGCCCGGAGCCGTGGGAGCCGCAGGACCGGGCGAAGTCGGGGGAGGACGTGCTGCTCGCGGCGACGGACCGCGTGGCGCCGCCTCCGCCCCCTCCGCCGCCGCCACCACCGCCGCACGAGCCCTGGTACCGGCGGCTGCTGCGCCGGCTGCGCGCCTGGCTCGAGCGGCTGCTGGGCGGCCCCGGCAGCGGTACCGGCGGGGGCACCGGCAGCGGTACCGGCGGGGGTACCGGCAGCGGTACCGGCGGGGGTACCGGCGGTAGCACGGGCAGGAGGCCCCGGCACGGCGGCGGCCGGGGGTCGTGGCGCCGGACGATGACCCGCGGGGTCCTCCCGCTGGTCCTCGCGCTGACGCTGATCGGCTTCGGCGGGCGCGCCCTGACCAACCTGCTGTACGGAGACGAGACGCACTGCACCCCGCCGACGGAGCTGCGCGTGCTGACCGACCCGGATCTGCAGGAGACGATCCGGGCCGAAGCCGACGCGTATCTCACCTCCGAGGCGAACACCACCGACGACGGCTGCCGGCGCAGCGGCATCACCGTCTACAGCGCCGGCGCCTCCGACGTGGTGACCGCGCTGCGCGCGCAGAGCGGCATCTGGCAGGAGCCGCTGAACGAGGAGACCAACCCGCAGCGGGACATCGGCCCGCAGCCGGACATCTGGATCCCCGCCTCCCGCGCCGACGTGGGGCGGGTGCAGGCGGGCCAGGACTCCGACGCGGTGGCCGCGCTCAGCCCGGACGAGGAGCCGCTCGCGTACTCCCCGGTCGTGCTGGCCGTGCCGCAGCAGCTCGCCGCGGAGGCCACGCAGGAGCGCATGGACCTGCCGCTGAACCAGATGATCGAGGACCTCAAGGAGCGGGACGACAGCGCCGAGGTGCGCCGCCCCGACCCGGAGCACAGCGCCGTGGGCCTGCTCGCCACCGTGGGCCTGTACGGCGAGGGGGCCCGGGGTGCGGCTCGCGGGGAGCGTCTGGTGGCGCAGCCGGGTTCGCCCGCGCCCACCGCGGACGACCTGATGTGCACGCTGCCCGCCTCCCCCGCGGTGGACGACCGCACCGCGGCGCTGGTCCCCGAGTTCCTGATGCGCAGCGGCGTCGACTGCGAGCACACCACCCGGATCCCGCGGATGGCCCAGTACCCGGAGGACGTACCGGGTGTGGAGCCGCTGTTCGTGCGGGTCCGCTGGCACGACGGCGACGAGGACCGCGGCGCCCGCGACGGGGCGGTCGCCGCCTTCCACGCGTGGCTGGCGGGTGACGAGGGACGTGCCGTGTTCGCCCGGTTCGGCTTCCGCTCGGCACAGAGCGGACAGCTGCTGGACGAGGCGGCGGACGTCGACGGGGTGCTGCGGGTGCCCGCCCCGCTGGACGAGTCGGCCGGGCGCCGGGCGATGGAGCAGGCGCTGACCGCCTACCGGACGGTGGGCGGGCCCGGCAGGGTGCTGTTCCTGCTGGACAGCTCCTGGTCGATGGCCGGGCCGTGGGACGGCCCGAGCGGCGGGCCCGGGCTGCTGCGGCAGTCGCTCGGCGGACTCGGCGGCGCGGACGAGTACGGCGTGTGGTCGGTGGCCGGCCTCGGCGAACGCAACCACGAGACGCTGCTGCCGTCCACCTCGCACCGGCGGACCGACGCCGAGCACACGATCCGCACCCAGGCCCGGGTCAAGGACGCCGAGGCCGATCCGGGCGCCGCGCTGCTCGACGCGTTCGCCGAGATGAAGCGGCGCGGGGACGACGGCCGGCCGCGGCTGATCGTGCACATCACCGACGGCGAGGACAACACCCGGCTGACCGGCAAGAGGCTGAAGCAGGTGCGGGACGCGGCGCGCGAGAGCGGGGTGCCGGTGACCGTGGTGTCGCTGGCGAGCGGCGCCTGCGACGAGGACCGCCCGGACCGGGTGATCGCCGACGCCAGCGGCGGGCGCTGCCTGGACAACCGTGACGACCTGGGGGCGGCCCTGTACGACGAGGTCGCCCGGACCGGAACGGGGGAGGAGTGAAGGACCGGAACGGGGGAGGAGTGAAGGACCGGAACGGGGGAGGAGTGATGATCAGGCGGTTGGCCGGAGTGCTGGCGCTGCTGCTGCTCGCCGCCTGCACCGGGGGCGCGGACGACGGGCGGGCGGGACCGGCGGCGACCTCCGCGAAGGACGAGGAGGGCGTCATCATCGTGGCCAGCGGGCGGGACGTCACCGGCAAGAACGGCGTCCGCCAGCAGCTCATCGACGAGTGGAACGCCCGGCAACGGCAGACCGGCTTCAGCGCCCGGCTTGTGGAGCTGCCCGGCAGCGCCGACGAGCAGCGCAGCCAGCTGCTCGGCGCCCTGCAGTCCGGCAGCGCCGACTACGACGTGGTCAACCTGGACGTGACCTGGGTGCCGGAGTTCGCCGCCGCCGGGCTGATCCGCCCGCTGCCCGGGAAGCTGGTCGACGACGACGTCATCCCGTCCGTGGCCGAGACGGCGTGGTGGGACGGGAAGGTGTACGCGGCACCCTTCAACAGCGACGTCGGCCTGCTCTACTACCGGCACGACTACCTCAAGAAGGCACGCGTCCGCCCCGCCGAACTGGACGAGAACACCACCTGGCAGGACCTGCGGGACGTCATCGACACCCTGGACAGCAACCTCGAGGGCGAGGAGAAGAAGGCCTACGACAAGGGCTGGACGACCCAGCTCGACGCCTACGAGGGCCGCACGGTCAACGCGATGGAGGCCTTCGCCACGGCCGTGCCGGACCTCGACCTCGTCGACGAGGACGGCAGCTACACGGGCACCGTGGACGGTCTGACCGCCGGGATCGCGGAGCTGCGCCGGCGCGCCGACCTGCCGTACACCCTCAAGGACGCCTACAAGTCCGACGAGGCGGCCTCGCTGAGCGACTTCGTCGAGGGCCGCACCGCCTTCCTGCGGCACTGGCCGTACGTGTACCCGACGCTGCTGCGCACCTTCGACGACGGGCAGCTCAAGGTGGCTCCGCTGCCCGGGCGGGCGGTGCTCGGCGGGCAGAACCTGGCGGTGACCCAGGGCTCGCAGCGGGCCCGCAAGGCGACCGAGCTGATCGAGTTCCTCACCAGCCGGGAGAGCGAGAAATGCCTGCTCGACGCGGGGTTCGCGGCGACGCGCACCTCGGTGTACGAGAAGCCGGTGCGGTGCGTCACGGACCAGGGGAAGCCGTCCGCGTCCCCCACCAGCGAGGGCGACGACGACCAGGGGCAGCTCGACGAGAAGGAACGCGCCCACTACCGGCGGAACATCCTGCTGCCCGCCCTGGAGAAGGCCGTGCACCGTCCGAGGACCCCGCTGTACGGGGCGTTCACCCAGACCTTCATGGCTCAGCTGGGGCCCCTGTTCGGCAGCAGCAGACCCGCCGACGAGGTGCTGGCCGGGCGCCTGCACGCGGCCCTGCGCAGGGCGCTTCCGCGCTGATGGTCACGCACACCGCTGCCGCTGCCCCGTCCGCTAGCGCGCCGCCGTTCTCATCGCGTCCGCCGCCGGGGCGGTGGCCTGCCCCTGCACGTCGGGGCGGCTGTCGGTGTGGGCCTTGGCGGGGCCCGCGTAGGCGGCCAGGACCAGCGCGGCGACCGCGGTCACGGCCGCGGCAGCGCTGCGGGTGTAACGCTCGGCGGTGCGTATACGGTCCAGCACGGCGACCTCGCAACAGCGGTGGGTTAAGCACGTTTAATTAGTCGTTTAACGTAGGGGCCTCGGGACTCGAACGGCAAGGGGCACAAGGGGAGTTGGCGGTGGGGAAGCGTGACGATCCGGAGACCATCGGACGCAGGGTGCAGCAGCTGCGGGTGGAGCGCGGACTGACCCAGAGACAGCTGGCGGAGCCGGAGTACACGCCCGCCTACATCTCCACGCTGGAGGCCGGCCGGGTGCGGCCCTCCGACGAGGCGCTGCGGCATCTCGCCGTGCGCCTCGGGGTCGCCTTCGACGAACTGGCCACCGGACGCCCCGCCCGGCTCGTCACCGAGCTGCGGCTGCGGCTGACCGAGGCGCAGCGCAGCCTCGCCGCCGGTGAGGCGGAGGCGGCGGTGGAGCAGTACACCGCGCTGCTGGCGGAGGCGGAGACGCACGGGCTGGCCGAGGAGCAGGCGGCGGCCCTGCTGGGGCTCGGCGAGTGCGCCCTGGAGACCGGCGAACTCGGCGCCGGACGCGAGTACTTCGAGCGGGCCGAGCAGCACCTCGCCGACGCCCCGCTGCCCGCACGGGTCCCGGCCCTGCGCGGCCGGGCGGTGGCCCACTACCTCGCCGGTGAACTCCGCTACGCCGTCTACCTGCTGGAGTCCGCCCTCGACGAGCTCAACCGCGGCGGACTGCACGACCCGGACGCGCTGCTCCTGCTCTACGCGAGCGTGATCGGGCCGTACATGGACATGGGCGCGCACGCCCGCGCCGCCCAGGCGGCGGAGTACGCCCTGGCGCTCGCCCCGCAGTCCGGCGACCCGGCGCTGGTGGCCCGCATGCACCGGTCGGTGGCGCGCACCCTCCTCGCCGAGGGGCGGCTGGCCGAGGCGGACGCCTCCCTGGCGAAGGCGGCCGAGCTGTACCGGGGCCTGCACCTGCGCACCGAACTCGCCAACTGCCACTGGATGCGCGGCTACGTTCACGCCCAGAACGGCGAACTGGAACGCGCCGAGGCGGAGCTGCGCGAGGCGCTGACCATGCTCTCCGCCCGCCGCGCGGCCCTCTACAGCAGCCAGGTCACCGTGGAGCTGGCGGACGTGCTGCACCGGCGCGGCGCCTCGGCGGAGGCGGCGGAGCTGCTGCGCGACGTCCTCGGCAAGCTCTCCCCCGAGCGGGGCGCGGTCCACGCCGCCGCCGCGCACCGCCTGCTCGGCATCATCGCCGAGGACGCCCGCGACACCGAGGGCGCCGAGGAGCACTACGTCCGCGCCATGAGCCTGCTGGAACGCGCGGGCGCCGCCGGCGACCTGGCCGACCTGTGCCGCCTCCTCGGCGACCTGCTGCGCCGCACCGGCCGCATCGAAGCAGCCCTCGACGCCTACCGCACCGGCCTCGGCCACCGCACCACCCCGGGCACCACCACGTTGGGCCCGGCGCCCGCTCAGCCGCCGGTGTGAACGGGCGGGGTGCCGGGGCCGCGCTGCTGGCCGGCCGCCCCGAGGAGCGGGTCACGCTCCTGGTGGAGCCGGCCCACGCCAAGGTCAAGGCCCTGTACGAGAGCTGGGGGTACCGCAACGCCGGAGACCAGCGGCCGTTCCCGGACGCACCGGTCTACGCCACGATGGTGCGCCCGCTGACTGCCGGCTGAGCGAGGCAGCCGGGCCCGCCCGGTGCCCGGCGGAGACATCGCACAGGCGGCCGTCCAGGCGGTTCGGTTTCGGCCGGGCCCGGGAGGGTAGTCGGGGCACGTTTCGGCTGCGTTGTGAGGGAGGCGGTGGCCTTGCGGTCGGGGGACGACCCTGGCGGCGGACCCGGACCGGGCCGCGCCCGCGACCCCGGTGGCCCGGGGTATCAGCAGGCGGCGGAGGCGATCGCCGAAGGGGTGCGCGGGGTGCCGCCGGGGGAGGTGCCGGGGCGGCTGTGCGCGGTCGCCGTGGAGCTGCTGCCCGTGGACGGGGCGAGCGTGTCGCTGCGCAGCGACGGCATGCCGGTGCAGCTCTGTGCGAGCAGCCCGCACGCCGCGCATCTGGCCCAGCTGCAGGCCACCCTGGGCGATGGCCCCTGCCGTCAGGCGCTGGAGACCGGCGCGCCCGTGCTCGTCGCGGACCTCGCCGTGCCGCCGTACACCGACCGGTGGCCCGTCTTCGTGCAGCAGGCCCTCGCCGCCGGGGTGCGGGCGGTGCATGTGCTGCCCCTCGGCAGCGAGGCCGTCTGTGTCGGCACCCTGGATCTTTACCGTGCCACGCCCGGCGGCCTCGGGGAGGAGCAGGTGCGCATCGCCCTGCTGGTCGCCGGTGTCATGACCGTCGCGCTGATGGCGCTGCCGCACGGCGAGGAGTACGACCTCGGGAGCGGCGAACCCTGGCTGAGCGGGCTCGCCGCCGAGCACGACACGATCTACCAGGCCGTCGGCATGATCATGGCCCAGCTGGGCGTGGGCGCGGACGAGGCTCTGGCCCGGCTGCGCGGCGACGCCTTCGCCTACGGCCGTACGGCTCTCGACGTGGCCCGGGACGTGGTGGCGCACCGCAGGCGGTTCGACGCGTATTGAGTGATCGGCTGGGCCGAGTGCGGGACGAGATCGCCCGACTGCTGCGGGAGGGCAGGAAGGTGCAGGCGATCATCTGCCGGGCTGCTGCGGGAGGGCAGGAAGGTGCAGGCGATCAAGGTGTACGGGTGTACCGGGGAGGCCACCGGGGCGGGACTGGCCGAGGCGAAGGAGGCCGTGGAGGGGATGGAGCGGCAGGGCTGAGAAACGGAGAGCGCGGGCGGTCAGACCTCGAGGCGGGCCTGGCGGCGGATCTCGGCCAGGCGTTCCGCGCCGAGTTTCACCACTCCCTGCGTGACGTCGGGCGCGACCTCGCCGTAGCCGCCGTTGGTGAGGGTGACGGTGTCCTCGCCGACCTGTACGGCGGCGAGGTCCACGGTGAGGTAGGTCGGCTCCCCGTCCTCCGTCTCTCCGGTCATGGTGACCCGGACCGCCGCCCGCGCGTCCCCGGCCCCCGGCAGCTCCAGCTCCTCGACCTCGACGCCCTGGGTCCCGGCCCGTGCCGTGCGCGCGGCGAACTCCCCGCAGACCTCCGGCATGGTGCGCAGCCACCGAAGCGTGCGGTCCACGTCCTTGGGGCGGAAGGCGGCCACCTGGTAGCGGAGCTGGCTGCCGTCGTAGGCGTCGTCGAGGGTGATCACGGCGCGGGGGCCGGCCGGGGTGCCGAACAGCTCCTCGGTGTAGAGCACGTCCATCAGCTTCCGGCAGGGCGCGGCGTCGTCCTCGACCCGCGCCTTGAGCAGTCCGTCCCGCCAGGTCGCCACGCCTCGCGTCGGCACCCACGGTTCCCCCAGGTCCTGCTCGGTGATCAGCGCCGCCCGCGCCTGCGCCTCGTTCAGACCGGCGGGCGGCGCGGCGGAGGGCTGCTTGCCCGCGGGGGAGCGGGAGGCGGTGGCCGTCGTCTCGTCCGCGACGCCGGCGGGGAGACCGGCCCTGCTGCGGTCCTCGGCGGTGCAGGCGGCGGTGGTCAGCAGCGCGGTGAGTGACAGCGCGGAGGCGGCGAGGGCACGGGCGGCGGCGGCCGGGGCAGGGGTCATCGCGGTGCCTCCTGGGGAGCAAGATCAGGTGTTTGCTCCCACGGCACCACCGGTCCGGCCGTCCCACCAGCGCGGCGGTCCGAGTGGGTGAGCGGGCGCCGGTGAGCGGACGCCGGTGAGCGGCGACCGCCTCGGGGGCAGCAGGCCGGATGCCTGGGGCGTCCTCCGGGGGCAGCGCGTAAGGTCGACGCAGTCAGTGGCCCACGGCAGCGTGAGGGAGCCCGAGGTGACGTACGGTCAGCCCATCCCGGTCATCATCGACTGCGACACCGGTGTCGACGACGCCCTGGCCCTGCTGTTCGCCGTACGCCACCCGGCGATCGACCTGCGCGCGGTGACCTGCGTGGCCGGGAACACCGACGTGGACGGCGTCGTCCGCAACACGCTCACCGTGCTGGAGCAGGCCGGCGCGCCCGAGATCCCGGTCGCCCGCGGTGCCGAACGGCCGCTGATCGAGCCGTCGCGGTCCGCCCGGCACGTCCACGGCCACGACGGCATGGGCGACCTCGGCCTGCCCGCCCCGCGGCGCACCCCGGCCGACGTGGACGCGGTGACGCTGCTGCGCCGGGAGATCCTGGCCTCGCCCCGCCCGGTCACCCTGGTGCCGACGGCCCCGCTCACCAACATCGCGCTGCTGCTGCGCACCCACCCCGAGGTCACTCGCAACATCGAGCGGATCGTGTTCATGGGCGGTGCGGCGGGCACCGGGAACGCCTCGCCGGTGGCGGAGTTCAACGTCTGGCACGACCCGGAGGCGGCGGCCATCCTGCTCACCGCCGGTGTGCCGACCACCATGTACGGCCTGGACGTGTTCACCCGGGTCGTCGTCCCGGCGGCCGATGTGCGCCGGCTGCGCGCGGCCGCGGAACCGGGCGCCCGGCTGGCCGGTGAGCTGCTCGCCCACCGCCCGGCGACGCCGGGCAGCCGCCCGGACGACCCCGAGGAGGACGCCGGCGGCCTCGGCGACGCGGGCGCGGTGTGCGCCGTCGTCGACCCGGACGGGCTGGTCACGCACCGGCTGCCCGTCGAGGTGTCCCTGGCGCCCGGCCCCACCCGCGGCCAGACCGTCGTCGACCGCAGGCCCCGCATCGGCGAGGCCGAGCTGCACGAGGGCACGCGGGAGCAGCCGCTGGTGGACGTGGCGCTGGAGGTGGACGTGGAGCGGTACGTGAAGCTCTACCTGGGAACGGTGGAGGGCACGGGCACGGCCCCCCACGCCGGGTGACCGGCAACACCGGGTGACCGGCAGCAGCGTATGAACGGGGGCGCGGGCAGGCGCATCGTGTGGCGGTCAAGGGGCGCAGGCAGGCGCATCCCATGACGGTCGGCGGCGCAGACGTGCGCGGCCGGTGACGGTCAGGGCACCGGGAGCCCCCACACCGCGGGACGTCAGGCCCGCCCCGTCACGTATTCCGGAAGCGAACGTCCTGTATGCGGACGTATCCGACACCGGGTGGGAATGGTATCGATCGGGTGGTGTGTTCACCTTTACTGCCGTGTGGACAGATTTCCGCTGTCACCCGCACATACCCAGAGGAGACCGCGTGACCGATCGCACCGTCACTCCCGGCCCCCGGCCGCACCAGCCCGCACCCGACGCCACGCCCGACCTCTCCTCCCGTGACCCGAACTGGTGGCGGCAGGCCGTCATCTACCAGGTCTACCCCCGCAGCTTCGCCGACGCCGACGGCGACGGACTGGGCGACCTGCGCGGGATCACCCGGCGCCTGACCCATCTCGCCGCGCTGGGCGTCGACGCCCTGTGGCTCAGCCCCTTCTACCCGTCCGAGCTGGCCGACGGCGGCTACGACGTCATCGACCCGCGCGAGGTGGACCCCCGCCTCGGCACCCTGGACGACTTCGACGCCCTGGTCCGCGAGGCCCACCGCCTCGGCCTGAAGGTGATCGTCGACATCGTCCCCAACCACACCTCCCACCAGCACGTCTGGTTCCAGGAGGCGCTGCGCTCCGGCCCCGGCTCCCCGGCCCGCGACCGCTATGTCTTCCGCGACGGCCGCGGCGCGCACGGCGAGCTGCCGCCCACCGACTGGCAGTCCGTCTTCGGCGGCAGCGCCTGGAAGCGGGTGCCCGACGGGCAGTGGTACCTGCATCTGTTCGCCGCCGAGCAGCCCGACCTCAACTGGGCCAACCCGGAGGTGCGCGACGACTTCCGCACGACCCTGCGCTTCTGGGCCGACCGCGGGGTGGACGGCTTCCGCATCGATGTCGCCCACGGTCTCGCCAAAGACCTCGACGAGCCGCTGCGCGACCTCGGGTGCCCTGAGCTGAGCAGCGCGACCGCCCTCGCCGAGTTCCCGCCCGGCACCCACCCCTTCTACGACCGGGACGAGGTGCACGAGATCTACCGCGACTGGCGCAAGATCCTCGACGCGTACTCCCCGCCCCGCATGGCCGTCGCCGAGGCCTGGGTGCCGGACGCCCGCCGCGCCCTGTACGCCCGTCCGGACGAGCTGGGCCAGGCCTTCAACTTCGAGTACCTCCAGACGCCGTGGGACGCGCAGGCGCTGCGCCGGGTGATCACCGAGTCGCTGGAGACCGCGAACGCGGTCGGCGCCTCGGCGACCTGGGTGCTGTCCAACCACGACGTGGTCCGGCACACCTCCCGGCTGATGCTGCCGCCGGGCACCGACGAGAACGCCTGGCTGCTGTCCGGCGGCCACGCCCCCGCCGTCGACCCGGACGCCGGGCTGCGCCGGGCCCGCGCGGCCACCCTGCTGATGCTGGCGCTGCCGGGCTCGTCGTACGTCTACCAGGGCGAGGAGCTGGGCCTGCCCGAGGTCGCCGATCTGCCCACCGAGGTGCTTCAGGACCCGATCTGGGAGCAGACCGGCCGGGTCCGCAAGGGCCGCGACGGCTGCCGGGTGCCGCTGCCGTGGACCACCACGGGCCCGTCGTTCGGCTTCGGCCCGTCCGGGGCCTGGCTGCCGCAGCCGGCGTACTTCGCCAGGTACTCCGTCGAGGCGCAGGACGGCGTGGAGGGCTCCACCCTGGAGCTCTACCGCACGGCCCTGCGGCTGCGCCGCAAGCTGCTGCAGGACGAGACGCTGTGCTGGGCGGAGGAGACGCCGCCGGGTGTGCTGCAGTTCGACCGCGGCGACGGCTGGCGCTGTGTGGCCAACCTGTCCGGCGAGCCCGTCAGCCTCCCGGCCGGCGAGGTCCTGCTGACCAGCGCGCCCCTGGAGGACGGACGCCTGGGCCCGGACACCACGGCCTGGCTGGGCCGCTGAGGGTCACCCTCGCTTCCGGTGAGGTGAAAGGGCCCGCTTCCCGCCCGCCTCGGCCTCGCGTCCACCTGCGTGGCGCGGGGCCGGGGCCCGTCCCCCGGTCGGCCCGGACGCATGGGCCGGACGCATGGGCCGGACGAATGGGTCGGGCGAATGGGTCGGGCGAATGGGTCGGGCGAATGGGTCGGGCGAATGGGCCGGGCGAATGGGTCGGGCGAATGGGAATGGGTTGAGCACGGCTCACTCGTCAGGTGCGAGCAGCGGGGTCCGCCGGGGCGAGCCCGGTTCCGGGCATGCGAGAGTCCGGGGTGGCCTGGGATCAGTAGGGGTCGCACACGGCCCTGCGGGGCCGTACGCAGGCGTACGTGATCACACGTGCCCCGGGCCTCCGCTGCCGAAGCCACCGCTGGAGCCGGGCGCCCAGCGCTTGCGGCTCTGGTCCTTGCCGGTCCTGGTGCTCGACTGATGGATCTCGTACGGCATGAGGCGCCTGCCGTCCTCGGCGGCGACCACCTCGTCCGGTTCGCGGACCTCCAGTTCCTCGCGGACCGGGCCGCCCTCCGGCATCTTCGGTTGTTCCTCGGGGGAGGGGTGGTGCACGTCCTTGTCCATGACCCGCATGCCGACCCGGACCGCCCAGAGCAGCGCGAGGGCCACGACCAGCCCGCCGATGAAAGCGGCGAACACGTTCAGCTGTTGCTGGGTTATCGCCAGTACTTCATACGTTGCCGTGCTCATGCCTTCATTATCGCCGAGGAAATGCAATAAAGCGCCCGGAATGTCCGGGAGGAATCGGAACGAAGCGTCGCCCGAGGTGGGGGCTTGATCGGGTCGATCGGCTCGGCTGGCCGGGTTGGCCCGGTTGGCCCGGTTGGCTCGAGCCGCCTCCGCCCCCGTTCGGATGCGGTCGGCGCGCGCCGCGGCCCGCGGCGTGACAGATTGCGGCCAGAGGGAAGGCCGGGACGGGCCGTCGCGTCCCCACGTGTGCAGCTCGGGGCCCGGCCCCGGCCTTCCCGCGTTTCAGCCCGTCGCCGGGCGCGCCCGCAGGGCGTCCACCGCGAGCCGGGCCGCGGTGCCGATGACCGCGTCGGCCGCCGGGAGGGTCGCGGCGGGGAGGCGGTGCGGGTGAAGACCGCCACCGCGTCGCGGCCGCCGTCCGGGTACTCGACGACGCCGACCTCGTTGCGCACGGTCGGCAGGGTGCCGGTCTTGCCCGCCACGTGCACGTCGTCGAAGGGGAAGCCGGAGGCCAGCCGGTGCGGCCAGACCTGGAGGGCGAGCAGGCGCCGCGTGGCCGCACAGTGCTCGGCGGTGCCGGCCTCGTCCCGCCACACGGCGGCGAGCAGGCGGGTCATCTCGCGCGGGGTGCTGCGATTGGTGCGGGCCGGGTCGAGGGCGCGGAGCCGGGCGATGACATGCGGGTCGGTCAGGGCGCCGGCGCTGCCGGGACCGGCGTCCTCCCGCCGGCGTCACCGGCCGGCTCAGCCACGAAGCACTCCAGGTGCCGCACCAGGTCCACGACCAGTCATCATATCGAGTGTTTATCGATCCATGATTCCTATGGGTCTTGGACGGGTGGCCGGTCGTCCTGCTGTCCTCGGCGCATGGACACCCAAGTCGACTTCATCCGGACCTCTCCCGGCCGCCGCCGCCCGCGCCGGGCGGTGATGGCGTTCACCGCCGTCGCGGTGGTCGCCGCCCTCGGGGTGGGCGGCACGTACGTGGCCGGCATCGGACCCTTCGCGGACGACGGCCCCGACCCGGAGGCCGGGGCCCAGGCGCGCGCGTTCCTCGCCGACTGGTCCGCGGGCCGGCTGCCGGCCGCCGCCGCCCGCACCACCAGCCCCGGCCGCGCCCGGCAGGTCCTGGGCAGCTTCACCTCCGGCCTCGGCATCGAGAAACCGCAGTTCACCGCGAAGGCACCGAAGGAGAGCGACGACGGCACCGTCACCGTCCCCTTCACCGCCCGTATGCCGATCACCGGCCTCGGCACCTGGACCTACAGCTCGGCGCTGCCGCTGCGCGAGCAGAAGGACGGCGACTGGAAGGTGGACTGGAAGCTGTCGCTGGTGCACCCGAGGCTCAGCGGCACGGAGAAGTTCCGCCTGGAACGCGAGGAGAGCGAGCCCGTCGAGGCCACCGACCGCGACGGCGACACCCTCTCCGGCGAGACCCACCCCTCCCTCGGCCCCGTCCTCGCCCAGCTCGCCGCACGCTCGGGCGGCGGACCCCGCGGCGCCGTGCTGCTCGTCGACCGCACCACCGGCGACACCGTGCGCACCGAGGCCGCCTTCGGCAGGAAGCCCGCCGTCAAGTCCGAACGCCCGCTGCGCACCACCCTGGACGCCGGCTGGCAGTCCGCCGCCGAGCGCGCCCTGGCCGAGGCGGACGGCAAGAACGCCGCACTGGTCGCGCTGCGCATCGACAACGGCGAGATCCTCGCCGTGGCCAACTCCCCCGCCTCCGGCTTCAACCGCGCCGTCTCCGGCACCTACGCCCCCGGCTCCACCTGGAAGATCGTCACCAGCAGCGCCCTGCTGCTGAAGGGCGCGGTCGCCCCGGACGACGTGGTGGACTGCCCCAAGCACCTGACCGTGGGCAAGAAGTGGCAGAACGTGGAGACCTCCGAGCACCGCGGCGCCACCTTCCGCAAGGACTTCACCGAGTCCTGCAACACCGCCTTCATCAGCCTGCGCGGCAGGCTCGGCGACGGCGAGCTCGGGGACGTGGCGAAGAAGTACTTCGGGGTCGGCCAGAGCTGGCACGTGGGCGTGCCGTCCTACGACGGCGCCGTGCCGGCGCCGCGCGACGAGACCGAGAAGGCCGCGTCGATGATCGGGCAGGGCCGCGTCCAGGCCAACCCGCTGATCATGGCCTCGGTCACGGCGACGGCCGTGTCCGGGGCCTTCCACCAGCCCTCGCTGGTGGAAGGTGCCAAGGACACGACCGCCACCACCCGGCTGCCGCGCAAGGTCGTCTCCCAGCTGCGCGCGCTGCTGCGGGCCACCGTCACCGACGGCACCGCGAGCATCCTGGCCGACCTGCCCGGCGAGATCGGCGGCAAGACCGGCACCGCGGAGGTCTCCGACGACCAGGACAACAACGGCTGGATGGTCGCCCACCGCGGCAATGTCGCCGTGGCCTGCGTGGTCGAGGAGGGCGTCACGGGCAGTGGCTCGGCCGGGCCGGTGCTGCACAGCCTGCTGTCCGCCGTCCCCGAGTCCTGAACCGGGCGGCCGGAATCCCGCTCCGGCCACCCGGGCCGGCTCCGGCCACCCGGGCCCACCCCGGCAGGCAGTCCTCCGGCAAGCGGCCTTCGCTAACGCCCCTTCCACCAGGCGGCGTTGGCGTCCCGCAGGGTGTTGGTGCCGCAGTGCACCTCACCCATGCCGAGGTGGTAGGTGTACCAGTCGTCGAGGTACGACACCTTCAGCCCCGCCCGCCGGTACGCGGCGCTCACGGCCTCGGTGAAGATGTCCTTGCCGGCGACGACCGGCCCCCACTGACGGGGCGCCAGATACCGGTCCGGGCCCAGCACCACGCCGTTCACCGCGCCCGGTACGTACGCGCTGGTCATCACCGTCTTCGCGGCCTTGCCGCCGTCCCGCCCGGCCAGCCACCTCTGCTGGCCCCGCTCCCGCAGCGTGTCCACCAGCGGGGCCTTGCCGCCCATCCGGGTCAGCCGCGGCACGGGCACCTCGTCGCCGCTCGTGTCGGTCGCCTCGCCGTCCCGCGTGTACAGGGCGGGCACCCGGACCACCTCGGCGTCGGTGACCCCCGTCTCCCGCTTGAGGATCGCCAGGTTGGCCTCGATCCGCCGCGCCGCCATCTCGTTGTCGGCGACCAGATGGCGGGAGGCGAGCGCCTTGTCGATGGTCTCCTTGGGCGCCGGCTGGCCCTTGATGCCCGGCACGGAGAACATCTTCGTCTTCCCGTGCCCCGCCTTCTGCGCGTCGCGCAGCAGCTTCAGCCCGGCCTGCGGGTCGGCGATGCCGATGCGCCAGCCGCGCGGAGTGCCGGCGGGCAGGAACTGCACGAACTCGTCGACGTGCCCGACGCTCAGCCAGGAGGTGTCCAGCAGCAGCGGATCCTGCAGCCCCTGTGCCTTCAGCATGGTCCGCACGGCCTTCGAGGGCTTCTCCCCGGTGTCCTTGCGCCAGCCCTGGATGATCCGGCCCGCGGGATAGGAGCGGCCCGCGTGCGCGTAGGGCGGGATGGTCTCCAGGTTGCCCATGGAGTTCAGCGTCCAATCCTCGGGACCGGACCGGTCGAAGGCCTGCACCACGCCCACGTTCCGGCCGCGGACCTTCTCGAACAGCTCCCGGCCCGCCTCGCGGTCCCGCTGGTCCGAGCGCAGCATCACCCGCATCACCTGCCGGCGGCCGCCCGGCCCGGTCATGCTCACATAGGCGGGCTCCACGAAGTCCTGCGCCCAGGGGTCGCCGTACTTGTCGAAGGTGATCAGCGGCTGGTTGATCCCGGCCCGCTTCACCTCCTTGCCCAGCTCCCGCACGAACTTCTGCTGCAGCCGCTCCCACTGGCCCTTGCCGGGCACCCGGGTGACCATGACCTGCTGCGCCTTCTGCAGGTGGTGGTGGGTCAGCAGCGGCGCCACCCGCAACGTCACCTGGTCCGAGGTGGTCCGCTTGCCCGCGGTCACGGTCAGCCGCACCACGGCCCGCCCGTCCCACTTCTTCGGATCGCGGATGACGTCGGTGGCCTCGATCCCGAACTCCACGCCGGCGCGCAGCTCCTTGGGCGTCAGCCGGGTCTTCGCGGTGACCGGCACCCAGGCCCCGCCCCGCTTGAGGAAGAGGCGGGTGTACTTGGCCCCGGCGGTCACCTTCAGGCTGCCGTGGGCGCCCTTCGGCACCTTCGCCATCGGTACGGACCGGATTCTCGCCAGGTCGGCGGCGTCCGCGCTGCCGTTGACCTTGGTGTCGGAGGCGTCGTTGCAGGCGGCCAGCCTGGCGTCGGACAGCGGCTTGCCCTTGGCGTCCTTGGTGCGGCAGCGCTTGGTGTCGTCGTCGATGTTCGGCAGCATCACCGCGCCCCGGCCGGTGGACCAGGAGTCCTCACCGGCGGTGTCCGTGGTGCCCTGGACGTCGACGCGTCCGTCCCGGCCGGTGTCGACCCGCAGATCGGCCGAGGTGGTGCCGGGCGCGGCGTGGGCGGGGGAGAGCGGTGTCACGCATACGGCTCCCGCCGCGACGAGAGCGGCGATCACCGGTCCTGCGGGGTTCCTGCGTATACCCGTACGAGTCCGCACGGCGCATCCCTCCTCAGGTGGGGGGTGGTTGTGTCGCCGTGCAAGAGGAGGGACAGGAGCCGCACGTTCCCGATGAGGCGCGGGTCATATCGCTTCGGGCGGACTGGAACTGACGATGCGTCGGCTCAGTGGGACTCGGCCGGGCTCAGGCCGGAGATGCCTCCGCCGTCGCGCCGCACTCCGAAGAAGCGCCGCCGTCCGCAACGTTGCCGCCCTCCGCAATGTTGCCGCTTGCCGACGCGTGCCGCGCTCCGCGCGGTCGAGGTGCTCCCGGAGGGTCGCGGCGAACTCCTCGGCACGGGCCAGCTGGGCCCGCAGACCGGCCACGCGCTACGCCATCGAGACCAAGTACGCCCAGCGCGGCAAAACCGTCGAGATCACCGGCCTGAGCGATCCCAGCGCCCGCCTGCACGACCGGCTGAGCGGCGAACTCGTCGGCGGGCACTGACCGGCAGGCGGGGGACTCGTCGGCGGGCACTGACCGGCAGGCGGG